>NZ_JAGFPF010000007.1:0-132828 GCF_025962695.1 Candidatus Symbiopectobacterium sp. NZEC135
TACTGTTGCCGCAGAAACGCCCGCATGGCGGGCTACGTCCTTCATTGTAGCCATGATGACTCCCTGTCATTGCATTGGAAGCTACTTTGTTATCATAGTTAATTGTGCTGGCCCAACATCGCACCCTGTAATTTTTAATGGCTCATTGAGCTTTTGTTATTCAATTTTTTCAGCAGGGCGACGGCAACGGCTTCCGAACTGGCCGGATTCTGCCCAGTTATCAGATTGCCATCTTCCACCACGAACGGCATCCAGTCGGCGCCTTTTTGGTAATGTGCGCCAGCGGCAATAAACGTATCCTCGATTAAAAAGGGGACAACGTGGGTTAACTCAACGGCCGCTTCTTCGCTGTTGGTGAAGCCAGTAACGTTACGGCCTTTGATGAGCAGATCGCCCGTTGCTGAGGTAACCTTATGCAGCACGCCCGGTGCATGGCAGACAAAGGCTACGGGTTTCCCGGCGCGATCGAACGATTCAATCAGCGCAATCGATGTGGCTGACTCCGCAAGATCCCAGAGCGGGCCGTGGCCGCCGGGATAGAACGCGGTGTCAAAATCCTCCTGAGACACGGTTTCCAGTTTGACCGTTTGAGAAAGCGCATCCTGTGCGTCTTTATCGGTTTTAAAACGGGCCGTCAGAGCCGTCTGAAATTCAGGAAGATCGCTTTTTGGATCCAGCGGTGGCTGACCACCGGCCGGGGAGGCGAGAACCACGTCGGCGCCCGCATCTTTAAAGACATAGTAGGGCGCGGCAAACTCCTCCAGCCAAAAGCCGGTTTTCTTTCCAGTGTTGCCCAGTTCAGCATGGGATGTCAGAACCATTAAAATTTTCATTGTTAACCTCGATAGTGCTGGTACAGGTGAATTAGTTGTTCAGAAACGCGTCGGCAATGGCTGCTTTATCCTGATAAGGCGCGCGAAGACGAAGATTGGTCATGCCGGCGCTGTCCTGAACAACAACCGGTTTTGCATGACTGAAACGCCTGAAACCATGGATGCCGTGATAGGCACCGGTGCCTGACGCCCCGACGCCGCCAAAGGGTAGGCTGTCGATGGCGGCATGGGTCATAACATCGTTGATGACCAGGGCGCCAGACGTTGTCCTTGTGGCGATTTGGCGTTGGCGCTTCACGTCATGACCAAAGTAGTAGGCAGCAAGCGGGCGTGGGCCAGCGTTGATGTAACGAATAGCGTCATCGATCCTGGTCGCGTATGTTTTTAGCGGCAGGAGTGGCCCGAAGATCTCTTCCTGCATCACCAACATCTCTTCTGTGACGCCAAGAATAAGATGTGGGGCGATCTTTCTGCTGAGCGGATCAAAATCAGGTTCGTTGTCGGGCGCGAGACTGATGATGTGGGCCCCTTTGCGGGCGGCATCCTCCAGCAGCATGAGCAACCGTTGATAGTGCCTGTCGTTAATGATAGCGGTGTAATCCGTATTGCGCTGAAGCGTTGGGTAGCTGTCACGCATAAAACGTTTTGCCGCGTCGACAAAGCTCGCTTCGGATGATTCCGGCAGCAGGACATAATCCGGGGAGATACAGATTTGTCCGGCATTGAACGTCTTTATCGTCAGTATCCGCTCGGCGGCGATGCTGATGTCTGCATCGGTGTCCAACACCACCGGGGATTTGCCACCCAGTTCAAGTGTGACAGGGACCAGATTTTCGGCAGCCGCGCGCATGACGTGGCGGCCGACCGCCGTGCTGCCGGTAAACACCAGATGATCGAACGGTAACTGGCTAAACGCCTGACCGACATCCGCATCCCCCAACACGACCACGAGCTCATTCGAATCAAAGTAATGAGGGACAAGCTCTGCAAGCAATTCAGAGGTAAAAGGCGTCAACTCGGAGGGCTTCAGCATCGCGGTGTTGCCCGCCGCAAAGACACCCGCCAGCGGACCGAAGGCGAGGTTTATCGGGAAATTCCACGGACTGATGATGCCCACAACGCCCAGTGGCTGTGGTTCGATCCAGGCCTGCATTCCCGCAACCGGTACTTCGGCCGCCTCAGGTTGCATCCATTGCTCCAGCTTTTCAGCAGAATGGGTCAACATATTGATAGTGGTAATCAGATCGGCGGCCTGCGTCTGATAGCCGCTGCGGTGACCAAAATCGCGTCCGATCGCAGCGGTCAGGGCCGCATGGTTGTCACGAATTAAGGCGGCGCTGCGAATAAGGCGATCGCGACGTAATGCAGCTGTTGCGGGCTCATTCTGGCGATGGTGCTTTTTCATGGCGTCAAGAATGTGCGATAACGCCTGGGAATGATGCTGTTCGCTCATGTCACTTTCCTGTTGGTGCGGCGGTTTTGTGGGTTGAGAACAGCATAAAGGGTCTGGATGTTTACGGATAACAACGCTATTTTGTCAGGGGTATAAATTAATTTATGGGTGAGCTATGTCGTTGTTGCGTCTACGCACTTTCATGGAGGTATACCGGCAACGCTCGATTTCGGGGGCGGCACGGGTGTTGAACCTGACTCAGCCTGCGGTCTCTCAGCACATCATCGGTCTTGAGGTGGCTATTGGAAGGCCGCTGTTTGAACGTCAACCGCAGGGGGTGAAGCCGACAGTGGTCGCTGACGATCTGGCGGCGGATATCGGCAATAAACTGGATGACGCTGAATCCGCGCTCGCCTCAGCAAGGGCAAGGTCTATGGACGTTGCGGGAACGCTACAGATCATTGGCCATTCTGACTTTATGGCAGAAAAATTGGCGGGGGAATTGCTGCCATTACTGGAAAGCGGTATTCGCGTACATTTGCATGCCGGAGATGGCCCGATGGTTTCACAGATGGTGATAGAAGGGCACTGCGATTTAGGTATCACGGCGCATCCGGTCACCGATACGCGATTAAAGGGGGATGTT
The DNA here is from genome assembly GCF_025962695.1 of Candidatus Symbiopectobacterium sp. NZEC135. Classification (NCBI taxonomy): domain Bacteria; kingdom Pseudomonadati; phylum Pseudomonadota; class Gammaproteobacteria; order Enterobacterales; family Enterobacteriaceae; genus Symbiopectobacterium; species Candidatus Symbiopectobacterium sp. NZEC135. The sequence continues at coordinate 2,873 of NZ_JAGFPF010000007.1, forward strand.
ATTTTTACCGACCGCGTGATTGCTATTGCATCGCCTGAACTTGCCGAACGCCTGAATAGCAGTGAACATTTTGGTCGGGATTTACTGAATGAGCCGCTGCTGGCCTACAATCTTGAACTTTCACTGATCGAACACTGGCTGGGCAAGAACCGGATAAAATTCAGTTCGTTGCTTCCTGCTATGGTCGGTCAGGATTTACGCGGTCAGAGAAGCCTGTTGTGTAAGGGATTTGGTTGGACGGTCATGCCGGAGTTTTTGTGCCGTGAGCATCTTAATGAAGGTAAGCTGGCCCGTCTTAAAGCACCGGTGGAAGACACGGAAATTCGTTATAACCTGGTGTGGCTACCGAGTGCGTTACGTCAGCCGCGGCTGGCACACACTCGACAGATTCTGCTGAACAGGCTGGGCAACCCGGCTTAAACAAAACTACTCATTGCCCCACTGATTCAAAAACGTCGCTATCTCATCAATGCGCTGTTCGTTGATATCGGCTTCACGCGCCATCTCGTGCTGAGCCTGCTCACTGATCTCTTCATTATTCATTAAGCGAGTGAGCAGCAATTGGAAATAGTGCGCCAGCGCGTCACGCTCTGACTCGTTCACCAACGTGGCGGCTTCCGTCGAATACTCATCCACAATATCATAATATTTAAGGGGTATTTCATTGTTCATACATCGTCCCCACGGGGTAAGGTGTTTGTCAGTACCGCCTGTACAGGCTAATACGCTGCGTCAATTACCACATTAAATCATCGGGCACTTTAAAGTCAGCGTAAGGGTCTTCTTCATCTTGCGCTTCCTGACTCAGTGCACTGTGTAAAACGATACTGCCTGCATCGCGCTGCGCAATTTTTTCGGCCACGCTTGCGGGGATAATGGCGTATTGGCTCTCGCCCTTGTTATCAATAACCAGACGCGCGATAGCGAGACGGCCATTAATCAGTTGCGTTTGCGTCAGCTTATCCACAGTCACTTTTTTGATGACATTATTATCCGTGAAGTTAAAACCAATATCACCTTTTGAAATGTCGATTTTGTTCATTTCAATCAGTTGCTTCACCTGTGCTTTATACTCTTTGGATAACACAGCCTGTTTTTGTTGTTCGCTTAGCTGTTTATCGCGTTCAAGCTGATTTTTTTTATTTTCCTCTACCGCAGCTCTGGCTTCACGTGCCTGAACGCGTGATTTTTTGGCCGTTCTTTCAACTTTGGCCATTTTTTTGCTGGTTACTAATCCCGCTTTCAGCATCTGCTCTTGTAAGGTGAGTTTTGTCATCGTCGTTTCGAAACCGTAAAAAATTTTGTGGGATTATACCTGTAATCGCCGAGGCTGTAACCGGGCGTAAAGCCCGATTGCTATGGCGTTTGAATCTGGAGGGCACTATCAGGGCGCATGAATACAGTAGCGAAACGGCTTCACACCTTGAGCAGTTTCACCGTGGCCTCAACGTCTATTTCATCTTCCGTGAAAATTAACGTCGACCCCTGGAAGGTGGTGATCGCCAATTTCTTCATCGAGCGAACATCGCTGGATGTAGCGACTGATTTCGGCTTGATATTTCCCATCAGCGCACCCACAGAAAGCACCGTATTTTCTTTATCAATCCGGGTATCGGCAGGCACTTCTTCGCTGAATACCAGAAAGGATTTAATGGCGGTAAGCTTGATGCGTTCGCCTGCGATATAAATGTATTTGCTTTCCGGCTCGACTTTCACGGCGTAAGCCGATAGACCCTTGTTATTTGTGGTCGGTTCGAAGCTGACAGTCGCGCCTTTTTTAAGCAGATCCGGATTGGCGACCTTAATCACATGAAAATAACGGTTATCGCCGTTTTCATCTTTGATAAATCCAAACCCTTTATCTTTAAACCAGGTTGTGATCGTTCCGTTCATCGCCATTACCACCTACTTAATCGATTATTACCCTATTTTTGCAGCGCGCAGTGTAAAGCACAATCCCTGCGCAGACCATCTCTTTGGTTTGCTGCTTAACGATAAATGTCAGGTGTTTTTGTCAGGAATGCGCTATCAGGAGACTGAAAACAGAGCAATGGAGGAAACACTAAGAAACAAGAAATGGTGCGTTCTAATGGACTCGAACCATCGACCCCCACCATGTCAAGGTGGTGCTCTAACCAACTGAGCTAAGAACGCATTTTATGAGGCTGGCTGCTAAAGCAGCGGGCGAGGCCCTGTGCTGCCGTGCGGGGCGCATAGTAGCGAGTGAACGGGATGCTGGCAAGACGCAAATGCAACATTTATGCGGTTGAACGGCACGACTGCTGCGCTTGTGTTCACTTTGCGTTTTTTTCACCCAGCGCAGGCGGCGTGCTGCCTTTTGCGCTGGGTGATATCAGGGTTAGCGCGCCGCGCGCGCCAGAATATCGCCAGGGGGTTGACGTTGTAAGTAACGGATGCGTAGCACCATCATGATCGCGGCAGCCGTGAGCCCGATGATAAAACCACACCAGAAACCGGCAGGGCCCATGCGTGGCACCCAATAATCGGTCATTGCCAGCAAATAGCCGCTGGGTAAGCCGAGTATCCAGTAGGAGACGAAAGTGATGTAGAAAATGGAACGCGTGTCTTTATAGCCGCGTAATACGCCATTACCGATGGCTTGCACCGCGTCTGAAATCTGATAAATCGCGGCAAAGAGCATTAACTGTGCCGCCATGGCGACCACTTCGGGGTTTTTGTTATACAACAAGGCTATCTGTTCACGCAGCAACGCGGTGAAAATGGCGGTACAACAGGCCAGCATCACGCCGGTCGCGATGCCGGTGTAGGCGGCAACACGCGCATTTTCCACGGAGCCTTCCCCCAGCCGATGACCGACGCGGATCGTCGAGGCGATGCCGATAGACAATGGCAGCACAAACATCAGTGAACTGAAATTTAGTGCTATCTGGTGCCCGGCAACGTCAATCACACCGAGCGGCAGGATCAGCAAGGCGACAATGGCAAACAGTGACACTTCGAACAGCAGGGCGAGCGCAATCGGCAAACCAAGCGAAAACAGACGCCGCATGGCGGAGATATCAATCTGCCAGCGCTGCCACTTGATATCGCGCAGCCAGCGTGCGTGCATACTGTAAAACGCCATCATCAGCATCATGATCCAGTAGGTAGAGGCTGTCGCAACGCCGCAACCTACACCGCCCAGTTCGGGCATGCCAAATTTGCCGTAGATAAAGATATAGTTCAGCGGGATATTGATCAGCACACCAATAAAGCCAATTACCATGCCCGGCTTGGTTTTGGATAACCCCTCACACTGGCAGCGTAACACCTGATAGAACAGGTAGCCTGGCACCCCCAGCAGCATCACGTGCAAATAGCCGATGGCAACATTCGCCAGCTCCGGTGAGTCGGTATGCATCATGGCAATAACATGCTTGCCGTTATACAGCACTACCATGGTGATAACCGCAACGATCGCGGCCAAAATAAACGCCTGCTGAACCTGATGGGCGATGCGCGGGCGCCGACCAGAGCCGTTAAGCTGGGCCACCACCGGCGTGAGCGCCATCAATAAACCATGCCCAAACAGGATAACCGGTAACCACACGGAGGTACCGACTGCAACCGCTGCCATATCGGTGGCGCTATAAGCACCCGCAATAATGGTGTCAACGACACCCATGGACGTTTGGGAAACCTGCGCAATAATGACAGGAACCGCGAGCGTTAACAGGCTCCGCGCCTCTGACACATATTTCTGCACGCAAACACCTTCCTTGAATTGTTAAAACGAAAAACTGACGTCGAGACCCCCCTCGCTTTCTGTTATACGGCAGCACGGCGAAGTGGCGCGTTGCTTTTCCAGCAGGGGGTTGGGATGAATGAAAGTAAACAACCGCAAGCGAGATAACGAGCATAAATGGCTTTTGAAGCCACCCATCTGAGATGGAAAATCAATCGATGACAGAACGTTGTTCTAGTGTAGCGGCTTGGCACACGTAAACCAACTGCTTCGTAAGATATTGTGTCAGTGGAGAGGTTATGTTGTCTTATCGGATTTGTCAGGCGACAAAGGCCGGAATACGTTTGGTTTTCCAGTCGTTATGAGGCACACTGCAAGATGATTTGTCAGTCTGTATTCCCTCGCGGCGTGCCGCGGTAGGCGTAGGGGGAGAGACTGGCACAGTAGCATTCAGTTATTTCACTGATTTATTATGAGGCAAGCGTATGTTTACCGGTATTGTTCAAGGCACCGCGCCGGTGGTGTCCATCGATGAAAAAACGAACTTCCGCACGCATGTGGTAAAACTTCCTCCCGAATTACTGACCGACCTGGTGACAGGTGCCTCTATTGCGAATAACGGCTGCTGCCTGACGGTGACGGCAATTGATGGCGATCGGGTCAGTTTTGATTTAATGAAAGAGACGCTGCGCCTGACCAACCTGGGCGATATCACGCCGGGCGATCTGGTGAATATTGAGCGTGCCGCGAAATACGGCGATGAGATTGGCGGACATGTTATGTCCGGGCATATTATGTGCACGGCCGAAGTGGTTAAAATCCTTACCTCGGAAAACAACCACCAAATCTGGTTTAGACTGGCCGATGAATCGCAAATGAAATATGTGCTGCACAAAGGGTTTATCGGTATTGATGGCATCAGCCTTACGGTGGGCGAAGTGACACGCAGCCGTTTCTGCGTGCATTTGATTCCCGAAACGCTGCAACGCACCACGCTCGGTCAGAAGCGATTGGGTAACCGGATCAACATTGAAATCGATCCGCAAACGCAGGCAGTGATCGACACGGTTGAACGTGTGCTGGCACAGCGTCAGGCACAAGAGGCCGCAACGGCAAATGCCGCGCAGAGCGCCTAAAGTCTGACCTGAAAAGGCAAGAAAAAAATGCCGTACACCCTTGGCTGCACGGCATTACGTTGACCGCTATCAGCGCGTTACACGCACGCCGCCTTCAATACCTTGAGGGCTAAACAACACCTGCCACAGTTGAATGTTCCGTGCGCGAAACGCCCCGGCGCAGGCATTCAGGTAGTAACGGAACATACGGTTAAAACGCGGTGAATATCGGTCTGCTAATTGTGACCAACTGGCGACAAAGCGATCGTGCCAGGCCATCAAGGTTTTATCGTAATCGGCCCCAAAATTGTGCCAATCCTCCATCACCAGATAAGGTTCACTGCGTGCGGCAATATGACGCACGGAGGGCAGGCAGCCGTTGGGGAAGATATATCGGTTAATCCAGGGGTCAACCTGTGAATCGGTTTTATTGGCGCCAATGGTATGCAGCAGAAACAGCCCTTCCGGTTTGAGATTTTTGCTGACGACGCGAAAGTACGTATCGTAATTTTTCGGTCCAACGTGCTCAAACATGCCGACAGACACGATGCGATCGAAATGTCGGTGAAGGTCACGATAATCCTGCAATTCAATGGTGACGTTGAGATCGCTACAGCGCGCCTGAGCCAGCTTTTGCTGCTCACGCGAGATGGTCACGCCGTAAACCGATACGCCATAATGGCGTGCCGCATAGGCGGCCAGCCCGCCCCAGCCGCAACCAATATCCAACAGTGTCATACCTGGCTGAAGCTGAAGCTTTTCGCAAATCATGCGCAGTTTGGCCTGTTGCGCCTGCTCCAGGGTCGTGGCCTCTTTCCAGTAGCCACAGGAGTATTGCATATGCGTGTCGAGCATCAGGCTAAACAGATCGTTGCCCAGATCGTAATGCTCTTCGCCGACGATCCACGCTCGCTTACGGGATTGCGGGTTAACCAAGCGCGTAGCGACAATATGAAAAATGTCTTTGAGATGGTGAGGGGTTTTTTTCTCAAGCCCCGCGCGTAAAATGCGCCGAAAAAAACAGTCTAGACGATCGCACTCCCACCAACCGTCCATATAACTTTCCCCGAGACCCAGGGATCCTTCACGCAGAACGCGCTTGTAGAAATCGGGGTGACGTACCCGGATATCAAACGGCCGTGAACCATTGATCTTGATATCAGCGATAGCCAATAATCCCTGTACGATACGGAACCAGGACGTGTTATGTTCTGCCAGTTCCTCTACATATGATGAACTCATAACTTCTCCCAACCTTGCCAGACAGTGCCGCAAGGAACAGCATAGACAGTCTCTCATCAACCCGAACGCTGCGATTTGTACGCAGCGTGCTCGAATCACGGGCAGATCGCCCGTTGTTCAAATAGTAAGCGGTTGCATTCGTGCGCAGCCGTTTATGCTTGCCCGCCGCACAGCGGCAGCGTGCATAACATCCATCGTCTACTCTCTGAATACCCAGAGGGAATGAAGTGTCAACGCCAGTACGTGGAAACACGTAGGGGCACGTATCCTGATACGCAGTGCTGCGCTCGTTATAATAAGGATAAGTGTAGGGATATTGTCCGAATGAAAAACAGTGTATGACTGCTTCAATCAGAGGACAAGTCAAAATTGATTGAAGCGGCCCTATAAAATTTACAAATCAACGTGCTATACCCGTCATACTTCACGTTGCAGGTGTGTTGGCTACACTCGCTCACCCGAATCACTTACTGAAGTAAGCTCATCGGGATTAATGAATCTCATCCCTGAGATTCACCCTTCGGGCCAGCGCTTGCGCTGTTCAAATCTGTTCCAGACAGATTTGTCCCTCATTTGCCGCCGTCCTGCAACCCGAATTATTTAGGGTATATAAGAAAGTCATCTTAAACATCAACGGCGGTAGTCGCGGAAAGGGCCATCACACACTGAACGCCGCTCGATAAGCGTCGGATGAACCTCTATCACTTGCGCATCTTCACGCTTGCTAGTGATGCGATCGAGCAGCATGGTAAAGGCCGATTGGCCCAAACGCTCTTTCGGTTGGTGGATTGTGGTCAAGGCAGGCGTGAAATAACGTGCATGGCGAATATTATCGTAACCAATCACAGAAATGTCCTGGGGTACACGTAGCCCCAGCTCATCTGCTGCGCAGATGGCACCCATGGCCATGATATCGCCGCCGCAGAAAATAGCGGTCGGGCGTTGTTTCTGCGCTAAAATCTGGTGCATGGCTTTATAGCCGGATTCCGGTTCAAAATCGCCCTGAACAATCCACTCATCGCGAACGGTGATATCCGCTTCCTGCAAGGCTTTGAGAAAACCCAGATAGCGCCCTCTGCCAGTGTTACGTTCCTGAATACCGGGAATAGCACCGATGTCACGGTGGCCGCGCTCAATCAGGTAACGGCCAGCCAGATATCCACCTTCAAAGGCATTGTCAATAATGGTGTCTGTGAAATCGCTGTGTGCCTGACCCCAATCCATCACCACCATGGGGATGCTGCGGTAATCGGCTAACATGCTCAACAATTCAGGCGGATACTCCGCACACATCACCAACAGGCCATCGACCCGCTTTTGTGCCAGCATGGAAAGATAGGCACGCTGTTTTTCCAGGTTATTGTGCGAGTTACACAGAATCAGGGTGTAACCTTTGGCATAACAGCTGTTCTCAACCGCTTCGATAATTTCTGCAAAGTAGGGCGCTTCGCTCGAGGTGGCGAGCAGCCCAATGGATTTAGTGTGGTTGACCTTTAAGCTCCGCGCCACGGCGCTTGGGGAGTAGTGTAATTCCTTGATGGCTTCCCGCACGGCCGCTTTAGTCTCTTCGGCGACGAAACGGGTTTTATTGATGACGTGAGAGACGGTTGTTGTTGAAACGCCAGCACGCTTTGCCACATCTTTGATCGTTGCCATCTAAACATGACTCCTGAACTTACTTGTTACGGCAGTTTATAGTTTGTTAATCGTTTGCTTTTGCGTAATGTTCTCTTTCCGATGGTAGAAACAGGATATCAGAAGGAGACTGCCGACGTACTTTGTACCTAAAGGGGACGTGTTGATCCCATTGAAGATGACGTGTTCGGACACCGACGCAGCGCACGGTAAACAGCGAATTTTGGCTGATTTACTGCGAAAGTGAAAGGGATAATTGATTTAATTAGTGCAGCCGGGATCGGAGATTTTCCCTATAGAATGTGTAACAATAGTTTCTTGGCGCCATTGTGCTGCGGCGATTGGTGTGCAAGAAAGAGTGTGGCATTCCTGCGGCGGCAATTCTCACTCGTTTTTGTGTTTCAAGGAGATAGTATGAATACTGATTTAAAAATGTCATTACTGACCACTGTTGGGGCGTTAGTCATGATCATCGTATTTAGCTTTGTTGCCGTGATGAACTGACAGCGATTACATAAAGACCAGGCTGCGTCGGCATCACCTGGTCTTTATTATCATTATCGCTAATGCGTCGATTGGGTGATTAGCGAATCGTTTGAGGGGTCACCACGCGGCGTGCGCCAATGTAGTGCTCCTGCCAGTAGTCTTCACTTAGCTTACTGATTTTGATATCGGCACCGGTTCTCGGTGACTGAATAAATTTACCGTTACCGAGATAAACCCCGACATGATCGGCGGTACCGCGACCGTTGATGCGAAAGAATACCAGATCGCCAATCTCCAGTTCACCCTTGTTGATGGGGGCCGCATCGCGCAGATGATACATTTCATTGGCGGTGCGCGGGATTGGGATTTTCACCACATCTTTATAGGCATAATAGACCAGACCGCTACAGTCGAAGCCGGTGTAGGGCGAGTTTCCCCCCCATTGATAAGGCTTACCGATCTGGCTCATCAGTTTGTTCATCGCCGTCATTTTTGCATGCTGGTAACGGCGCTTATGCGCTTCACTGAGCACCGGCTCTTTTCCTGCTTTCTTTGCGCCTGGTTTTATCGCCGCCGTTTTTTTCTCAGCGGTATCAGCCCCTTTTTTGAGCCCTTTTACCAGTTTTGCCGGTGTTGCGCTGTGGTAGCGCGATGACGTGTTTTTTGCCGCTGTGGTTTTGGCTTCCACATCGTCAACGTCAACACGCTTTTTATGGGGTGCCGTTTTACTGGGAGTGGTGCTGGGCGCTATTTTGGCTTTTTTCTCAACGCCCTTTTTTTCAATGCCCTTTTTCTCAACGATCTTTTTTTCAGGCTGCGCTTTGGCTTTTGTTTTTTCCGGCGTCGCCTTTTTCTTTGGTGGTTCTGGTGGGGTTTGGGGCTTTTTAGCGGTTTTGGCTGTCTGGTTTTTTTTCAGGTGTTTATCATCCGTGCTGGCGCTGGCTTTCTTCTCCGCATTGGTGTGCGGAGCTGCCTGGGCAACATTAACAAACAGATGGCTGAAGAAAACAAAGATCAGAGTAATAAATACACGCATGATAAAAGAGACCGAATACAATCCTTAACTCGCTCAATTCGAACAGTATTCACGAAAACGGCATGAGAAAAAAGCAGGAAATCACCTTTTCGCTTAACAGAATCATGAGAAAACGTTAATAATTGTTTTCCCGCTGTAAATATCACCATTTATTGCGGCATATTTCACCGAGGGGACTCGAGGGAGAGGGGGATAGGAAAAACCCTACAAAAAATGGCGTTTTTTTGTCATGACCGCTCTCGCTACAATGACGCAACGGTCAATGTGCTTTGCAATCCAGTAGATCACAAAGCACATGCGCGACAATGGTGCGATAATACCCCGTTACATAATGATGCCGTGCGATCCCTCCGACAGGAAGAGGGTAGCGTGATGGCTCGCAGAAACACCGTTTGAGGAAGCAAAAAGCATGACGACGACAACGATTGAAAAAATTCAGCGCCAGATTACAGAAAACCCGATTCTGTTGTACATGAAAGGTTCCCCTAAGTTGCCGAGCTGCGGTTTCTCCGCCCAGGCCGTACAAGCGCTGTCCGCGTGCGGTGAACGCTTCGCCTATGTAGACATTTTGCAAAACCCGGATATTCGTGCTGAGCTGCCAAAATATGCTAATTGGCCGACCTTTCCGCAGCTGTGGGTTGACGGTGAACTGGTTGGTGGATGTGATATTGTCATTGAAATGTATCAACGTGGCGAATTGCAGCAACTGATCAAAGAAACCGCAGACAAATACCGCGAGCCGCAGGGCGGAGACAGCGCGCAGTAAATCGCGCCTGTTAGCGAGCATATTGTCGCTAGCTGATATGAAAGAGGGGGACCTGCTTAATGGTCCCCTTTTATTTTGGGGATGAAACTTGTTTCTGTTCCTACCCGGAGAAACTCAGACCGTTTTGTCTTCCATGGGCAGTGGCCAACCGCCCAGTCGCTTCCAACGATTAACCAGCTCGCAAAATAGCGCCGTGGTCTGCTGTGTATCATAAAGCGCTGAGTGTGCCTGCGCGGAGTCGAAGGCGATGCCAGCGGTTATACAGGCCTTCGCCAATACCGTTTGTCCCAGCACCAACCCGCTCAGTGCGGCGGTGTCAAAGGTGGCAAAGGGGTGGAACGGGTTGCGCTTAAGTCCGCAGCGTTCCGCTGCCGCCATCAGAAAACTGTGATCAAAATTGGCGTTGTGGGCGACGATAATGCCACGATTGCAGCCCCTGTCTTTAATCCCTTTGCGCACCATTTTGAATATTTCATGCAGGGCTTCGTATTCAGAGACGGCACCGCGCAACGGATTGTGAGGATCAATGCCGGTAAACGCCAGCGCAGCAGGATCAAGCAGCGCGCCTTCGAATGGCGCGACGTGAAAATGCAGTGTTTCATCGGGCTGTAACCAACCGTCCTCATCCATTTTCATCGTGATGGCGGCAATTTCCAGCAGTGCGTCAGTTTTCGCGTTGAACCCTGCGGTTTCAACATCAATAACAACCGGGTAAAACCCGCGGAAACGGTCACTCAGTGCGTTCAGGTTATTTTTATCAGCCATGTTCTCTTTAATCATTTACTAAATGCAGCGCGCATTATGGCAAATTCCCACCATCAATGCAGTAAACCTGATGCCTTGAGCACCTTGAAGGGGAGAAACGCGTAATGGAATGTGCGTTGCTTAAGAGATAAAGGGAGGGATTAAACGAAAAAGCGGCGGGCAAGCCGCCGTAGAACATTACCTGACAATCAGTTGCCGAGCCCGTTTCCAGATTGCGCTTTTTCAATCAGCTCAATCTTGTAACCATCGGGATCTTCGATAAAGGCAATAATTGTAGTGCCACCCTTAACCGGGCCGGCTTCGCGCGTCACTTTTTCACCTGCCTGGCGAATACGCTCGCAAGTGGCGGCAACGTTTTCAACCGCCAGCGCGATGTGCCCGTAAGCATTACCCAAATCGTATTTATCAACGCCCCAGTTGTACGTCAGCTCAATGACGGCCCCTTCGCTCTCTTCGGTGTAACCCACGAAAGCAAGCGTGTATTTGTATTCGGTATTTTCACTGGTTCGCAGCAAACGCATCCCCAGTACCTTGGTGTAAAAATCGATTGAGCGTTGTAAATCCCCAACACGCAACATGGTATGAAGTAAGCGCATAATATCCTCGATTAACTACTGTGGTTGACCGCCATCACCAAGACGACAGCGAAAAGACTCGTTACAAAGTATACCGTTGTAACGGGATTGAGTCCAAATCCTTGATGTAGAAGGTACACCCAGGTGCCGCAGTGGACGAAAATCACATTTATGCCATAACTTTGCTGTATATTAATGACAGGCCAAATAAATAGTGTCGCTAGAGAAATCTTCGGCGCTACAATATATAATACTGAGTATGGTCTACAACCAGCGCCGCTCTACACCTAAAGCTTGCCATTGTCGCCCTGTAACGCTTCAATGAACGTAATGGGTAGCGGAGGTGCAGTGCCTGAACAACTTGAACTTTTTGCTGTTCCCAACCCTTGTCGTGGCGTGTGCCAAACGGATACGCGCGGTTATTGTCTGGGTTGCTTTCGCAGCCGCAGTGAGCGTTTCTCCTGGGGGCAGATGAGCGATACGCAAAAACAGGATGTGTTGAGACTTTGTCGGCAGCGCGAGAAACGGATGATGCGTTCGGAAAAGGCTACACTGAATAGTGAGTGGCAGCAGCCCTCGTTATTCAACGATGAATAGTGTGCTTCTGACACTAATAGCTTATGTTACGTCATGCAGAGAGGACAACTCTGTGCTCCTTTGTACCTTGAGATAATTTCCTCAAGGTGAATAGATTTGGTATAACAGCAATGCGGCCACCGCCATTTATGGATAAATTAATAAGTAAGGTGCCCTTTTCATTTTTTTTAAAATCAGAGTTGATTGCAATCCAGGGATATAACTTAGTACGCTAATAATAAGGAGATGTTATGGAATTGCCGTTAGGTTCTGATTTAGCCAGATTGGTCCGCGTATGGCGGTCATTAATTGATTTTCGCCTGAAACCACTGGAATTAACCCAAACCCATTGGGTAACATTACATAATATATACCAACTGCCTCCGGGGCAGTCGCAAATTCAATTGGCCAAAGCCATTGGCATTGAGCAGCCATCTTTGGTACGAACCTTGGATCAGTTGGAAGAGAAAGGATTGATTACGCGTAGCATCTGCGCGCACGACAGGCGCGCGAAACGCATCGCGTTGACGGATGCGGCGGAGCCAATCATTCAGGCGGTGGATGATGTGATAAGTCAGACGCGCGGCGAGATATTGCTAGGTATATCCGTGCAGGAGGTCAGTGCGCTTACTGGACTTATTTCTCGCTTGGAAAAAAACATTCTCGCATTACATGAGGGCCATGAAAGTCATCATTGATGCGTCATCAGACAGAATAATGATTGGGTAGAATAAATGTCCACCAAGCCGAATTGAATAATGCTCTGCATTCAAACATGGCATCACGCTGCAATCCTTTACCTGATTCCTATTTCTGGTGAATTATTGGTGTCGTGTGGATGTTTTTTTACTGAAAAAGCAGATGAGGTTTTAGCCTAGACAGGTGATATACCTTTTGGCATCTTTTTTAGATGATATGCTATTTTTCGTTAAAAACGTGCTGTACCCGACGTGTTTTGTGCCAATGCAATTATTTTATCAGTATGCCTGTACCATTGATGCTACATGTGTCCGAATGAACTTTTCATGTGAAGTGATATTATTGACCTAAGCAATAATGCAGGTTATCACCACCGTGCTGGTGGTGATAACAGAAACAGGGGTGTTTATCGTGGTGCCACTGTCACGTTTTGGCCGCTGCTGGACATGGCAACACGTTGGCCCACGCTGAAGCGGGTATCGCCTTGGCGCTGCACAACCATGATGGTGGTGCCATCATCGCGACGAATTTCCAATTCAACGCCTTGAACGCGGTTCATTGCACCTTGTGCACTTTGACCCGCTACGCCACCCGCTACTGCGCCTGCTGCGGTTGCGAGTGAACGACCGGTACCACCACCGATGGTGTTACCCAAGAACCCACCCAGTACTGCGCCACCAATAGCGCCCATGGTGCCATTCTCATCGCCAGCCTGAATCTGTACAGGTCGTAATGAAACGATGGTGCCATAAGTTACAGTACGAACCTGTTTGGCTTCAGAGGCGCGATAAACGTCACCAGAAAGCGAACTGGTGTTGGCACAGCCCGCCAATGTCATACCGGCTAAAGTAATCACAAGTAAACGCTTCATCATATATAAGACTCCTGTAATCGCAATGTGTCAGCTTTCCGTTACTGAAGGCTAACGTGGTAATGCTTATCAAACGGTCACTGCGAAACGCCATATTGGCCGTTGCGCACAACTCACCCTGATATAATAGGATTATATTGATAATGAAAAATGGCTAAAGTTCCTTGTTGCCACTATTCTCTCTCATCCTATTGGCGCATATGTTCATTTTATAGCAAAAAACGGCCCTTTTTTCCTCAAAATAAACGCGCATTCAAAGAATGGGACATCGAATCCACCCTAGAATGAAGAATACCTGAGCCGTTTGCCCGCTCGCCATGTTATTTTGTAAATAAGTACAGCTTGGTTTATGGGGATTTTTTGTGCGTGTACAGCGCGGGATGGGAAATACACCGTTATGAAATCAGGCAGATACATCGGAGTGATGTCGGGCACCAGTCTGGACGGTGTCGATGTGGTCCTTGCAGCGATCGATGAGCACACGGTAGCGCAGCAGGCGAGCTATTGTCATCCAATGCCGTTGGCATTGAAGCAAGCGGTTCTGGACGTCTGCCAAGGGCAGGCGGTGACGTTGTCTACGTTAGGCCAGTTGGACACTCGCCTCGGCAAGCTGTTTGCCGAGGCGGTGCTGATGCTGCTGAAACAGACCGAACTCGATGCCAGCGATATCATGGCGATCGGCTGTCATGGTCAAACGGTGTGGCACGAGCCTCTCGGTGACGCGCCTTGCACGCTGCAAATCGGTGATAACAACCAGATCGCAGCGTTGACGGGCATCACTACGGTGGGCGATTTTCGCCGACGTGACATCGCACTCGGCGGGCAAGGTGCGCCGCTCGTGCCAGGTTTTCACTATGCATTGCTGATGCACCCTGATGAGCGTCGCGTTGTGCTCAATATCGGGGGGATTGCCAACATCTCCCTGCTGGCGCATGACTGTCCGGTACGCGGCTATGATACCGGGCCCGGCAACATGTTGCTGGATGCCTGGATCTGGCGCCGTCAGCGGCAATCCTATGATAAAGACGCGCAGTGGGCGGCAACCGGGCAGGTGAATGTCCCTTTGCTACGCCGCATGCTGGCCGATCCTTATTTCGCTTTACCTGCCCCTAAAAGCACCGGGCGCGAATACTTTAATCTGGGCTGGCTGGAAAAGCAGCTTGCGGGATATAGCACCCTTGCCCCTCAGGATGTACAGGCCACGCTGGCGGAACTCACCGCGGTCAGCATTGCCGATCAGGTGCTGTTGACGGGAGGCTGTGAGCGTGTGCTGGTGTGCGGCGGCGGGGCACGCAATCCCCTGCTGATGGCGCGTCTGTCCGCTTTGATGCCGGGTATCGAAGTCAACACCACCGATGAGTGCGGCGTGAACGGTGACGATATGGAAGCTCTGGCTTTTGCCTGGCTTGCTGCGCGCACGCTGTCTGGCCTGCCCGGTAACCTGCCATCAGTGACCGGAGCCAGTAAAGCGACCGTATTGGGGGCTATTTTTCCTGTTCTCAATGACTAATCAGATTTTGCTGAGAGGTCGTTGTAAGACCCGTTGTTACACTGTTGTTATCTGTGACGCGACCAACAGCGTCGTGGTCATGTGGCGATAACCTTTAGACAGGTAACAACGGGAAAGTAATAATGAAAATAATGCTATCGTGCCGCGCGGGTGTGCTGTTAGGGGTTGTGATTCTGTCAGGCTGTAGCGGTTTTAACCGGCAGACACCGGTAAAAACGTTGCATTATCAGTGCGGCACCCTGCCGCTTACCGTGACGCTGAGGCAGGATATTCAGCCAGCGGAAGTGCATTTCCTGCTAGACGGCGAGCGCCTGCAACTTCCGCAGGTGGTTGCTGCCTCAGGCACCAAATACAGCAATAACCGGTATACCTTCTGGAGCAAAGGCGATAGCGCCTTTATCGAGCGCAGTGGACATATCATTGCGGACGACTGCCTCCTACAGCATGCACCTTGACGCAACGCGTTACATTGAGATTTTCCCGCTGTGGGCGCAGAATGGAATGATGATATTCGTCCCGACACACCACAGCAGGATGTTATGACACAGGACAACACTTCACCGCCTTCCGCCGCATTTCCTACCGAAGATGAAATTGCGGACGTCAGACGCGAATATACCCGCGGCGGTTTGCGCCGCCATGAATTGACCGCCAACCCACTCGATCTGTTCGATAAGTGGCTCAAGCAGGCGTGCGATGCGCGCCTGTCCGATCCGACCGCGATGTGCGTTGCCACCGTCGATGAACAGGGCCAGCCTTACCAACGCATTGTGTTGCTCAAACACGTTGATGAGCAAGGGATGGTGTTTTACACCAATCTGGGCAGTCGCAAGGCTCAGCATCTGGCGCTGAATGCGCGTATCAGCTTGTTGTTTCCCTGGCATAGCTTGGATCGCCAGGTGATTGTGACAGGGCATGCTGAACGTTTATCCACCATTGAGGTGCTGAAGTATTTCCACAGCCGGCCGAAAGAGAGTCAGATAGGCGCTTGGGTTTCACAACAATCGAGCCGCATATCGGCCCGTGGCGTGCTGGAAAGCAAGTTTTTAGAACTGAAGCAAAAATTCATGAAAGGTGAGGTGCCGCTGCCGAGTTTTTGGGGCGGGTACCGCGTGGTCATTGATACTGTCGAATTTTGGCAGGGCGGGGCGCATCGCCTGCATGACCGCTTTCTCTATCAACGCGACGGCGATAATTGGCAAATTGATCGTTTGGCACCTTAAGTGCTGCTAATTCTAGCAAATATCCCCTTTAAATACTGGCGCTCCCATTAGGAGCGCTTTATTCTATGACGTTACGTTATTTCCCTTGGAATACGGTTTTTCAATTATCGTTTATTTTACGAAAATGGAGCTATTGATGGCGAGTGGTAACCTGATTCAACAATTGCAAGAGCGGGGCCTGGTTGCTCAGGTAACGGACGAAAACGCGTTAGCAGAGCAGCTGGCGCAAGGGCCAATTGCACTGTATTGCGGTTTCGATCCGACCGCTGACAGCTTGCATTTGGGGCATCTGGTGCCGCTGTTGTGCCTGCGTCGCTTCCAACTTGCGGGACATAAACCTGTGGCATTGGTAGGTGGGGCCACTGGCCTTATCGGCGATCCGAGCTTTAAAGCCACAGAACGTAAGCTCAATACCAGCGACACCGTGGGCGAGTGGGTTGAAAAGATCCGCAATCAGGTGTCGCCGTTCCTGGATTTCAACTGTGGTGACAATAGCGCAGTCATGGCGAACAACTATGACTGGTTTGGCGGCATGAACGTGCTGACTTTCCTGCGCGATATCGGTAAGCACTTCTCTGTTAACCAGATGATTAACCGCGAAGCGGTGAAACAGCGTTTGAACCGTGATGATGTCGGTATCTCTTTTACCGAGTTTTCTTACAACCTGTTGCAAGGGTATGATTTTGCGGCGTTGAACGAAAAATATGGCGTTGCATTACAGATCGGCGGCTCTGACCAGTGGGGCAATATTACCTCTGGTATCGATCTGACCCGTCGCTTGCACCAGAACACGGTATTTGGCCTGACTGTTCCGTTGATCACCAAATCAGACGGTACCAAATTTGGTAAAACCGAAGGCGGCGCAGTCTGGTTGGATGCCAAGAAAACCAGCCCGTACAAATTCTACCAATTCTGGATCAATACCGCCGATGCGGATGTTTATCGCTTCCTGAAGTTCTTTACCTTCCTCAGCATTGAAGAGATCACTGCGCTGGAAGAAGAGGACAAAAACAGCGGCAAAGCGCCGCGCGCCCAGTATGTGCTGGCTGAAGACGTCACGCGCATGGTTCACGGTGAAGAAGGTCTGCAAGCGGCGCAGCGCATTACTCAGAGCCTGTTCTCTGGTGCACTGAACGATCTGACCGAAAATGACTTTGCCCAGTTGGCACAGGATGGCATGCCGGTTATTGAGCTGGGGCGTGACGCTGACTTGCAGCAGGCGTTGGTGACGGCTGAACTGGTCCCTTCCCGTGGTCAGGCGCGTACTATGATCGCCTCAAATGCGGTGACCATTAACGGCGAAAAACAGGCTAACCCGGAGTATGTTTTCGCGGATAGCGATCGTCTGTTTGACCGTTACACGCTGTTACGCCGTGGTAAAAAGCACTACTGCCTGATTTGTTGGACGGCATAAGAAAACAGCATGTACAAGGGAGCGAAGGCTCCCTTTATTCTTGGTAATACGCCGAGGTCAGTGATAAGCAAGGTCAGGTTGTTGATAAATGAAAAACATTCTTTCTATTCAGTCCCATGTGGTTTTTGGACATGCAGGGAACAGTTCCGCAGAATTTCCGATGCGGCGTATGGGCGCAAACGTTTGGCCGCTCAATACGGTGCAATTCTCCAATCATACGCAGTATGGTCAGTGGACCGGCAGTGTGATGGACGCCAGCCATTTGACCGATATTGTGCAGGGGATTGCCAATATTGACAGACTGGCGCGCTGCGATGCGGTGCTGAGTGGCTATATCGGCTCCCCCGAGCAGGGGGCGAGCATTCTGGATATCGTCCGTCAGGTTAAAGCCGCGAATCCGCAGGCGATCTATTTTTGCGATCCGGTAATGGGCACGCCCGAGAAAGGCTGTTTTGTTGCACCCGGTGTTTCGGATTTCCACTGCAACCAGTCGCTGCTGGCCGCCGATGTGATTGCGCCGAACCTGCCGGAACTGGAACTGCTGGCGGGCGTGACGCTGCACAATGTAGATGAAGCCGTTGCTGCTGCGCGTCAACTCTGTGAGCGCGGACCGAAAATCGTGCTGGTTAAACATCTCAGCCGCGCAGCCCGCCGGGCTGACAGTTTTGAAATGCTGCTGGTTACCCCTACCGACGCTTGGCATATCAGCCGTCCGCTGGTGGAATTCGAACGCCAGCCTGTCGGCGTAGGCGATTTGACCAGCGGTCTGTTACTGGTGAACCTGCTCAAAGGCGTTGCGTTAGATAAGGCGCTGGAGCACACCACGGCAGCGGTGTATGAAGTGATGCTGGTGACCAAAGAGATGGACGAGTACGAGCTGCAATTGGTGGCAGCACAGGATGGCATTGCCAACCCGCGTCACCATTTTCAGGCGGAACGCCTCGGTTAATGGCGCGTTAGGCGGCACCTTTGGGTGCCGCATCGTCTCTTACCCTTTCAATCGTTCAACCTTTAATGCCGTCAATACCGCCGGGCGTTCTGCAATATGGTCGAGATAAGCGGCCAGCGCCGGATAGCGGAACATATCAAGTTTCAATGACTGCGCCCACCGCATCACGGTAAACAGATACGCATCCGCGACGGAAAAACGATTTCCCACCAGATAGTTTTGTTCACTGAGCACAATATTGATATAGCGGAAACGAACCTGAAGGTATTCCTGTAGCAGTTCCTTATAGGTTTCTGGTGTGCCTGGGCGAAAAATGGGGGTAAACGTTTTGTGCAGCTCGGAAGAAATATAGTTGAGCCACTCAACACAGTGATAACGCGCCATGGTGCCTATCGGCGCCATCAGATTAGATTCTGGCACTTTATCTGCAATGTACTGCGCGATGGCGACGCCTTCCGTGAGCACCGTACCATCATCCAGTTGAAGTACCGGCACCATCCCTTTCGGATTGATGGCCATAAAATCCTTACCGCCAGCCGTTTTTTTCCTTTTAATATCGACACTTTCTAACGTGAAATCTTGACCGGCCTCGCGTAAAACAATGTGGGGAAAAAGAGAACAACTTCCTGCTGTATAATACAACTTCATGAACAGCTCCTTCTTATCATTAGATTAGGACATGGAGAGCGGAAGACCCTTTCCACAACGTAATGCGCCAGACCGTGGTGTGTTTCAAACGCCCCAACCACCCTCTATCGTGCCCGAAATCACGTCAACAAGGTGTGCGATCACTCGCAATTAGATCCTGATATAAAAAATTCATATTCCTGACAATAACTAAACGGTGTTTTTACACATTTGTACCCGCTTTCTCCTTAATTTCTCAGAAACGCCCGATTTATAACGATGATTGCAGTGATAGCTGAATAATCCCCTTGTTACTAAAACGTTATTTTTTGTTTGTGTTATCTTTAAACAAGACCTCATGAAGCAGCGGGATATCTTTCTGCTGTGACATGGCGGCACGATAATACCGATAACCTGTCAAGCCATTGGGAGGCAGCATGTCACAGGCGCTACACCATGCATATCTGGATAGGCTCAATGTCCGGCAACAGACTTATCACTACTACAGCCTGTCACAGGCAGAAAAATCGTTAGGCTCATTAAAAAAATTACCGAAGTCTCTGGCCGTACTGTTGGAGAACTTGCTGCGTCATCTCGATGGCGAAACGGTGCAACAAGCGGATCTCGACGCGGTATCCGCGTGGCTGGAACACGGTCATTCGGATCGCGAAATTGCGTACCGTCCTGCGCGCGTATTGATGCAAGATTTTACCGGCGTACCTGCCGTAGTGGATTTGGCGGCAATGCGCAACGCGGTACACCGTCTGGGAGGAGAGGTCAACAGGGTGAATCCGCTCTCACCGGTCGATTTGGTGATAGACCACTCGGTGACGGTTGACCATTTTGGCAATTCTCAGGCGCTGGTGGAAAACACGCGGCTCGAGATGACGCGTAACCATGAGCGTTACCAGTTTTTACGCTGGGGGCAAAACGCGTTCCGTCATTTCCGCGTGGTACCACCGGGCACCGGCATTTGTCATCAGGTCAATTTGGAGTATTTGGCTAACGCCGTGTGGTGTGAAACCGTGGAGGATAAAACCATCGCTTATCCTGACACACTGGTCGGCACCGATTCACACACCACCATGATCAACGGGTTAGGCGTTTTGGGGTGGGGCGTTGGGGGGATTGAAGCCGAGGCCGCCATGTTAGGACAGCCGGTGTCGATGTTGTTGCCGGATGTGGTCGGTTTCAAACTCAGCGGAAAACTGGGGGAGGGGATCACGGCAACCGACCTGGTGCTTACGGTTACGCAAATGCTGCGTAAGCACGGCGTTGTCGGGAAATTTGTTGAATTCTACGGTGATGGGCTGGATAACCTGGCCTTGGCGGACCGGGCAACCATTGCCAATATGGCACCCGAATATGGTGCCACCTGCGGCTTTTTCCCTATCGACGATGTCACTCTGGCGTATATGCGCTTAACCAACCGTAGCGACGAACAGATAGCGCTGGTAGAGGCTTACAGCAAAGCGCAAGGGCTGTGGCGGCATCCCGGGGACGAGCCGCGTTTTACCAGTCAGTTGGCATTGGACATGGGGACGGTGGAAACCAGTCTGGCGGGGCCAAAACGCCCACAGGATCGCGTTGCATTAGCACAGGTGCCTGCAGCGTTTACTGCCAGTCGTGAACTGGAGGTTAGCAGTGGCAATGCGGGGACCGAAGCGGTTGACGTGACATGGGCGGATGAAACCTTCTCGCTACGGCAGGGGGCTGTGGTGATTGCGGCGATCACCTCGTGCACTAACACATCCAATCCCAGTGTGTTGATGGCGGCGGGGCTGTTGGCAAAGCACGCGGTTGAGCGCGGTTTGCGGTGTAAACCGTGGGTGAAGACCTCGCTGGCACCCGGTTCCAAAGTGGTTCCCGATTACTTCGCTAAAGCGGGATTAATGCCTTATCTCGATGCGCTAGGTTTTCAACTGGTCGGGTATGGCTGTACCACCTGTATTGGTAACTCAGGGCCGTTGCCGGAGCCAATAGAACAGGCGATTAAATCCGCCGATTTGACGGTGGGGGCGGTTCTCTCGGGCAATCGTAACTTTGAGGGGCGTATTCACCCGCTGGTAAAAACCAACTGGCTGGCATCACCGCCGTTGGTCGTGGCCTACGCGCTGGCGGGCAATATGACGCTCGATTTGACCAGCGACCCGCTGGGCGTAGGACACAACGGTGAGCCGGTGTTCTTGAAAGATATCTGGCCCTCGGCGAAAGAAGTTTCCGACGCAGTGCAGCACGTCAGTGTTGACCTGTTTCATAAGGAGTACGCCGCTGTTTTTGACGGTACGCCCGAGTGGCAATCGATAGCCGTGGGGGATAACCCTACCTACGAATGGCCACAGGATTCCACCTATATCCGCGAAACCCCGTTTTTCACCACCATGGGCAAGGATCCCGATCCGATACAGGATATCCGCGGAGCGCGAATTCTTGCGCTGTTGGGGGATTCGGTCACTACCGACCATATCTCTCCTGCGGGCAGCATCAAAAAAGAGAGCCCGGCAGGCCTTTATCTGCTCGAACGCGGGGTCAGCGTGGAGGATTTTAACTCCTACGGCTCACGCCGGGGTAACCATGAGGTGATGATGCGCGGCACGTTTGCCAATGTGCGCATCCGTAATGAGATGGTGCCGGGCACGGAAGGAGGATTCACGCGGCATATTCCCTCGCAAAGCGTCATGGCCATTTACGATGCGGCAATGCGCTATCAGGATGAACAGGTACCGTTGGCGTTGGTTGCCGGAAAAGAGTACGGATCGGGTTCCAGCCGAGACTGGGCAGCAAAAGGGCCGCGGTTGCTGGGGGTCAGAGTCGTGATTGCGGAGTCGTTTGAGCGTATCCACCGCTCCAACTTGATTGGCATGGGGATTTTACCGCTGGAGTTTGCCCCCGGCGTGTCGCGTAAAACCTTAGGGCTGACGGGAGAAGAACGCATCTCGATATCAGGCCTGCAAGCGTTGACGCCCGGTGTGACGGTGGATGTCACCCTCACGGACAGTCAGGGACACGCGCAGGTTATTCAAACGCGATGCCGTATCGATACCCGCAATGAGCTGACCTATTATCAACACGGCGGTATTTTGCACTACGTCATTCGCAAGATGTTGTGAGGGGCAGTGGTAAAAATATCGGGGCCTTCAGGCCCCGATAGCAACTCAGCGTGTTGTTGATAGCGGCCGTCGCTATCAACGCACATTAACGCGGAGGGAGATCCAACATATGGCCCATTTTGGCGGCTTTGGTTGCCAGATAGCGCTCATTTTTAGGGTTGCGTCCCACGACTAGCGGCACACGTTCCACAATGTTGATGCCTGCATCGTTGAGGATTTTTACTTTTTGCGGATTGTTAGTCAGCAAACGAACTTCATTCACGCCCAACAGCTTGAACATGTCCGCACACAGCGTGAAATCGCGCTCATCGGCCGCAAAACCGAGCTGATGGTTTGCTTCAACGGTATCGGCCCCCAGGTCTTGTAACGCATAGGCACGAATCTTGTTCAACAAGCCGATATTACGCCCTTCTTGTCGGTGATAAAGCAGCACACCACGCCCCTCTTCAGCAATATGGCCCAATGCAGCTTCCAGTTGGAATCCGCAATCGCAGCGCAAGCTGAACAATGCATCACCGGTTAAACATTCGGAATGGACACGTGCCAGAACAGGCGCTGGACCGGAGATATCACCGAAAACCAGCGCGAGGTGATCGTGTCCTGTGGCTAACTCTTCGAATCCTACCATGAGGAAATCGCCCCAGGGGGTGGGTAATTTTGCTTCGGCCACCCGTTTAAGCTGCATTTTACATCTCCAACACAAAAAGATTGCGCATATCCTACTGCCGGATAACGCAATTAACCAGTAAAAACGCCATTGCGCAATAAAACCAAACGCAAACCGTGCAGGTGCTCTGCATAATTCATCAGGTTTATGCCACAGCTCGATGTGTGTACAGCAGCACAGGCACTGACATAACGTTGGAGTAGTTTACGTTCCATTGACGAAGACGGGGAGATTTCGTGATAAATTTATGAAAAATTTGCGATTTACACCCACTCTTTAACCGTGTGTTTCTGCGTTTGTGAGTAAAAGGTGAAATAGGGGAAGTTATGTACGACATTGCCAAACGCACTGCCTTCGGTGCGGGAATTCTGCTGATATTGCCTGTTGCCGTAGGGCTGAGCGGTTGGCAATGGCAGCCCGAAACTCAAGGGCTTTGGCTACGCGGATTGTTCTGGGTCACGGAAACGGTGACGCGCCCCTGGGGGATAGTGACCAGCGCGCTGTTGGCGCTCTGGTTTCTGTGGTGCTTACGTTTTCGTTTCAAACCGGCACTGGGCGTGCTGGCCATCATGGCGCTGACGGTACTGGTAGGTCAAGGCATGAAGTCGTTCATTAAAGAGCGGCTTCAGGAGCCGCGTCCCTTTGTGGTCTGGTTGGAAAAAACGTATCAGGTTGATGAGCGATATTTCTATTCTTTACCGCGCCCCGAACGTGCGCGTCTGGTGGCGGAACAACTGAGCGCACAAACGCAGATACCTGAATGGCTGCGCGCCCATTGGCAATTTGAAACGGGCTTTGCCTTCCCGTCTGGGCATACGCTGTTTGCGGCAACCTGGGCATTGCTGGCGGTAGGGTTACTGTGGGCGCGGCGGCACTATAAAACCGTGGTGGTATTGATGGTATGGGCGTCGGGGGTGATGGCCAGTCGTTTGGCGTTGGGTATGCACTGGCCGCAGGATTTGATCGCAGCAACCCTGATGAGCTGGGTGTTGGTGGTGCTGGCTTGTACGGTGGCACAGCGCTGGTGCGGCCCATTAACGCTGTTACCGCAGGAAACGCAAAGCGATGATGATGACGCGAATCAGGGGCACAAGGGGCCCCTCCCATGATCTCAGGCATTGCTGCT
This sequence comes from Candidatus Symbiopectobacterium sp. NZEC135, assembly GCF_025962695.1. Classification (NCBI taxonomy): domain Bacteria; kingdom Pseudomonadati; phylum Pseudomonadota; class Gammaproteobacteria; order Enterobacterales; family Enterobacteriaceae; genus Symbiopectobacterium; species Candidatus Symbiopectobacterium sp. NZEC135. Next base: position 26,971 of record NZ_JAGFPF010000007.1, read on the forward strand.
CAGACTGTGGGCATTTGGGGTATTTCTGGTAAATGGGCTGCGGCCAGCGATCGTCACTTGCGACGCGTTTCCTTGAATGGGCTGATACGTAAAATCATCTCTGTGACCAATACGCATTACCGTAAACGAAAGCGGGTCCCTGCGGTCCTGAAATCCCCAAGATGTATAAAAGCGACGCTACAGGCAAGGTTAAATAAAACCATCTCCAGTGATGGAACCACATTACAAGATGCGCTAGAAAGTTTATATCTGAGGTTGAATGTCACACTGGCGTCGCAGCACACTATCGTCAAAGGTAAAACGGTGCAATTGCCTTACAGCCCTGGCGAAATTTTCACGTTGGAAAAGTGGGGGGCGGAGTACCGCATGGTCAATACGATCGAGGGGGTAACCTCATGTACTGACGGTTATTATGTTTTTATCATCCCTGCCGACGCGCCATATAAGATCCAGTGCGCAGCGCTGGCCTGCCCAGAAGAACCGATAAGCAGGCTCCCCCTCAAGGGGCACTCTTCTTTTGTTAATGTCACCAATAATGTCACCACAGTGCACTTCGCCGGGGTGCTAAAATTCGCTCAACAGCAGCTGGCTTTTTGGAGTAATGCCAGCGGTCATTTCATGCCTCCTGCCGAAACCCGCCACGCGCTCTTGCCCTATATCAAATTGCTTTTGCCTGAATCGCATTTTGTCGATCATCGCTTTTTGTTAGCGGGTTGTTCAAAAACAGACGGTACAAAAACAGGCAGCGCTGCCGCTCCCGTCTAATGCTTCCTCAGTTAGCCATGTCCTTTCTCCGGCTATAATGGATAATTCTATGGGGTTTAGCGCCAACATTTGGCATAATCATCAGGTTAAGGCGATATCACAGGAACAAGAACGTGAAATACTTGCTGATCTTCTTATTGGTACTGGCGATATTCATCATTTCTATTACGTTAGGGGCGCACAACGAACAGGTTGTTACCTTCAACTATCTGCTGGCGCAGGGCGAATATCGTGTTTCCACGCTACTTGCGACGCTGTTTGCAGTGGGGTTTGTGCTGGGCTGGGTGATCTGCGGTTTATTCTACCTGCGATTGCGCATCATGCTGGGCCGTGCGCAGCGTAAAATCAAACGCCTGGAACAGCAACAGTCTGTAACAGAGAGCGAAACACCGCCCTCTGCGCCCTCTGTTTCCCACTAAGGATCCTCCTCTATGTTAGAACTGCTGTTTCTGTTATTGCCGGTGGCCGCTGCATACGGGTGGTACATGGGCCGCAGAAGCGCGCAGCAGGACAAGGATCAGGAAGCCAACCGCTTGTCGCGAGAGTATGTGACAGGTGTGAACTTTTTGCTTTCTAATCAGCAAGATAAAGCCGTGGAGCTGTTCCTTGACATGCTCAAGGACGAGAGTAACACCTTTGAGGCACACCTGACGCTCGGTAACCTGTTCCGCTCACGCGGCGAGGTCGACCGTGCCATTCGCATTCATCAGGCATTGACGGAAAGCGCCTCTTTATCGTTCGAGCAGCGCCTGCTGGCGGTGCAGCAACTCGGGCGTGATTATATGGCCGCCGGGCTGTATGACCGCGCTGAAGAGATCTTCACCCAACTGGTGGATGAAGAGGATTTTCGTCGCAGTGCGCTGCAACAACTGTTGCAGATCTATCAGGCTACCAGCGACTGGCAGAAGGCGATCGATATCGCAGAAAAACTGGTCAAACTTGGGCAGCTACAGTTGAATACCGAAATTGCCCATTTTTACTGCGAACTGGCGTTGCAAGCGATGAGCAGTGACGATCTGGATAAAGCCCTGACGCTACTGAAAAAAGGTGCAGCAACGGATAAAGCGTGCGCACGGGCGTCGATCATGATGGGGCGCATTCATATCGCTCAGGAACGCTATGCGCCTGCGGTAGAGGTGCTCCAACAGGTGTTGGAACAAGATAAAGCCTTTGTCAGTGAAACCCTGCCGATGTTGGAAACCTGTTACCAGCACTTGCCTGCGTCGCAGGCTTGGGAAGATTTTCTCAAACGCTGTGTTGAAGAGAACACCGGTGCCAGCGCCGATCTGATGTTGGCGGATATCCTCGAGCGCAAAGAAGGGGCTGAGGTGGCGCAGGTCTACATCAACCGCCAGTTACAGCGCCACCCGACAATGCGTGTTTTCCATCGTCTGATGGATTTCCATCTGAGTGAAGCCGAAGACGGTCGCGCCAAGGAGAGCTTGCTGGTGCTGCGCGATATGGTGGGAGAACAGATACGCACCAAACCGCGTTACAGTTGCCAGAAGTGTGGCTTCACCTCGCAATCCCTCTACTGGCACTGTCCTTCATGCCGTTCTTGGGCCAGCATTAAACCGATTCGTGGTCTGGACGGACAATAGCCTGAGGCGTGCCTTATGCATTGTGTCGCTTCTATAAACATTGATTTAGTTACAACATACTAACTATTGGCAGTAAATTAGCGGTGAACACCGCGCGAAATGCAGCGCGGTCCAGCAGGGCCGCTGGGCTTTCGCAGGATAGCAGGGTAGAATGCGGCGGAAAATTTTCATACGCGGACCACTATCACTCCACGGATTTAATCGCCAAGCAAAACTGAGGGCCACATGAGCGAACACATCACCCCACCGCATGCCGTTACGTCGCCGATCGTTGTCGCATTGGACTATGCTGACCAGAATCAGGCGTTGGCGTTTGTCGATCGCATCAATCCGCAGGATTGTCGGCTGAAAGTGGGCAAAGAGATGTTTACCCTTTTCGGTCCGCAATTTGTTCAGGCACTACAGCAGCGTGGTTTTGACGTTTTTCTCGACCTCAAATTTCACGATATCCCTAACACGGCTGCGCATGCAGTGGCGGCTGCGGCAGAATTAGGGGTGTGGATGGTTAACGTCCACGCCAGTGGAGGGCGGCGGATGATGGAAGCGGCCAAAGCGGCATTGCAGCCCTTTGGTGCCGATGCGCCGTTGCTGATTGCCGTTACGGTGTTGACCAGCATGGAGGCTGACGATCTGCTGGCGTTAGGCATCACGGCGACACCGGCGCAGCAGGCCGAGCGCCTTGCGCTGCTGACCCGTGATTGTGGATTGGATGGCGTGGTGTGTTCGGCACAGGAAGCGCAGCGATTGAAGCAGGTTTGTGGCAGCGCGTTCAAGCTGGTCACGCCGGGGATCCGCCCGACAGGCAGCGCCAGTGGCGATCAGCGTCGTATTATGACGCCGGAACAGGCGCAGGCGGCCGGCGTTGACTATATGGTCATTGGGCGTCCGATCACCCAATCTGCCGATCCGGCGCAGACGCTGGCGCAGATTCGGTATTCGTTGTTGGCGGGAGGGCAGGCATGAGTGAGAGTAACAGCCGGTTGGTCTATTCCACCGACGCCGGGCGCATCAAGGAAGAGCCTACGCCGGTAACGCGTGCCAAAGGCGACGGTGTAGTGCGCATCCAACGGCAAACCAGCGGGCGCAAAGGCAAGGGCGTGTGTATTATCACAGGGCTCGATCTGGATGATGCTGCGCTTACCGCGTTGGCTGCAGAGCTGAAGAAGAAATGTGGCTGTGGCGGCGCGGTTAAAGACGGCACCATTGAGATCCAAGGCGATAAGCGCGATCTGTTAAAACAGCTATTGGAAGCGAAGGGATTGACGGTCAAGCTGGCAGGCGGCTAATCTGAAACGTGACAGCAGGGTAGCCCCTGCTGTCACACTCTATTAATCGACCTGATGCCCAATAATGCCGCCAATGGCAGCACCGCCCAGTGTGCCCAGCGTGCCGCCACCGGTCAGGATTGCCCCGCCGACTGCGCCAGCCCCAGCGCCAATGGCGGTATTACGATCGCGTTTGGACATGTTGGAACAGCCGCTGAGTGTCATGACTACTGCAACGGCAAGGGCAGTAACGACGAAACCTTTTTTCACAACCATAGTGATCTCCTGATGTTTTCGCCCGCAAGTGGCGGGAAATATCGCATTAAACGATATTTACACTATTTAATCTGACCTTGTCGGTCATCTCTCTCTTTCCCTTAGTATAATCGTCGGCAGTGCTCTGGACAGGTGGAAAAATCCGAATTGCTTCCCACAAGGTTTGCCGTAAATGCTATTTGTGCCATAACGGTGAGCGCGTGATAAATGACTTCCCGGTCATAAAGGGCAATGCGCAGCAGAACCTAGCAGGGTTTTTAGCCAGTTAGCCCATAGGTGCCGCCCTCGGACTCCCCGACAATATCCTATCGGATGAAAGGGGGCGAATGATGTTAGAAGAACTCAAACAGCAGGTGCTGGAAGCGAATCTGGCGTTGCCAGCGCATCACCTAGTGACATTTACCTGGGGAAATGTCAGTGCAGTCGATCGTCAACAGGGGCTGATGGTGATCAAACCCTCGGGCGTGGCTTATCCGGTGATGACCGCCGACGATATGGTGGTGGTGGAACTCGCAACCGGGCGCGTGGTTGAAGGGAGCAAGAAACCCTCATCGGATTCAGACACTCATCGCGTGCTCTATCTGGCGTTTGAGCAGGTTGGCGGCATCGTGCATACGCACTCACGCCATGCGACGATTTGGGCGCAGGCGGGCAAAGATTTACCGGCCTTTGGTACCACCCATGCCGATTACTTTTATGGCGCAATCCCATGTACCCGACTGATGACAGACGCCGAGATTGACGGCCGCTATGAATGGGAAACGGGGAATGTGATTGTAGAGACGTTTCATCAACACCAGCTTTCCCCCTTGGATATCCCCGCCGTGCTCGTCAACGCGCACGGACCCTTCGCATGGGGAAAAGATGCCGATACTGCGGTGCACAACGCGGTGGTGCTGGAAGAGATTGCCTACATGGGCATCTTTACCCGCCAGTTAACACCGGACGTTGGCCCTATGCAGCAGCAACTGCTGGATAAACACTATCTGCGTAAGCACGGTAAAAACGCCTATTACGGGCAATAAGCTTAAATCAACCCACCGCGGGGATAACTGACGCGGTGGGCTGCTATGCGATCCCACACCGGTCTGATGCGTATTAGCGCATCTTCAATTTGACTGACCGGCAGCGTAAAAGGGACGCGCAAAAAGCGTTCAAAAGCCCCTTCAACCCCAAAACGTGGCCCTGCGCCAATCCGTATCCCCAAGGTTTCCGCATTGGCAGCCAACATGGTGGAAACGGGCTGTGGCAGCTCTGCCCACCAACAGAGGCCGCCACTGGGCGTATTCAACCGCCACTCAGGAAACTGACGCGCGATAGCGGCACCGGTGTCGTCCCGTTGCTGACGCAATCTGGCGCGACGTGCAGGCAAAATCTGCTCTGCGTCCTGCAACAGTTCCGCACAGGCGAGCTGTTCCAATAATGGAGAGCCTAAATCCATGGTATCGCGCATCTGTATCAGTGCGGCGATGGTCCGCGCACTGGCACGAATCCAGCCGAGCCGCAGCCCGCCCCAAAAACTTTTGCCGGCCGACCCCAACATAATGACGTGTCCGCTATCATCAAAGGCGGCCAACGGCGGTGGTGGCGGTACGTCGTACCACAGCTCTGACATGGTTTCATCCACCACCATCGGCGTGCGCGTGCGTGCAGCAATCTCCGCCACAATCTGGCGCGTGGCGCTGTCCATGCAGCGACCGGTAGGGTTGTGATAATCGGCGATCAGATAGGCGAGGCGTGGAGCCGCTTGAGCAATCGTGATAGCAAGGCCGTCGGTGTCCCATCCCTGATCGGGCAGTGCCACGGGAATCGGGCGGCAGGCCGCGCCTTTTATCGCACCAATCGCATGAGGATAGGTCGGGTGTTCAATAATTACTCGGTCACCTGGGCCGGTCAGCAGCCGTAGCAGCAGGGTAAAACCGCTCACCGCCCCGTTCACCACCATGATTTGGTCTGCCGTGGTGGGCAGGCCGCGCATGTTGTAGCGCTGTGCAATCGCGGTTCGCAGTCGCGGCAGCCCGGCCGCGTCATAGCCGCTGTGTTCCAGGTACTCGGGTAACTGAGACAGGGCGCGGGTATAGGCCTGATGGATCTCCGGCCCTGCCGGTAAGGCGGCGCAGGAGAGATCGACCGCAGGCAGGGGCAGACGGGCCAAATCTGGCTCAGTGCGTGCGATGGGCAGCGTTGTGAGGGAGCCGGAGCCTTGTCGGCTGGCAAGATACCCCTCACTGCGCAACTCGGCCAACGCACCGGTCACGGTGGTGCGGCTGATGTGCAATATCTCCGCCACGTCGCGCTCGCCCGGCAGGCGGGTATCCAGAGGCAAACGCCCATCCAGGATCAGCAACCGCAGGCTATCTGCCAACTGGCGATAAGCGGGAGTGCGTGATTCGGGTTGCTGCCAGTTACCCAGCAGACGCTGTAATGAGGCCGAGCCGATTCGCCGTGCAGCCATCGTAAACTCCCAGATGGATTAAAAAGCCACTTTCGATAAACTGGACCTTAAAATAAAGTCCATTTTGCGTCAAGGTATCACAACTTCCTTGATGACGTCACCCTGTTGGTGACGAAGGGCTTAGGGTGGAGTGGAGTACTATGGCGTATCGGCTTGGGTTACTGTATGTGGGATTGGCGCTGTACGGCATGGCAATCGCCATGATGATCCGGGGAAATTTAGGGGTGGACCCCTGGGACGTGTTTCACCTCGGGTTAGCGCAGCATTTGCCACTGAGTGTGGGCACCATCATCATCCTGATGGGCGCGTTGGTGCTGCTGCTGTGGATCCCGTTGCGCCAGCGACCGGGATTGGGGACCATCAGTAATGTTATCGTGATTGGGCTGGCAACCAATGTGGGATTGGATTTACTGCCAGAAATCGAACACCTCGGCGCACGCACGGCGCTGTTGATCGGGGGTGTTATCACCAACGGGCTAGCCACGGGCATGTACATCGGTGCCGGTTTTGGCCCTGGTCCTCGCGATGGTTTGATGACCGGCATTGTGGCGCGCACCGGATGGCAGATTCGCTATGTGCGAACCGGCATTGAGCTGACAGTGTTGGTGGTGGGATGGATACTCGGTGGTACGGTCGGCGTGGGTACGGTGGTGTATGCCTTTGCGATTGGTCCGCTGATCCAACTGTTTTTACCCTATTTTGTCGGGCAGTCGCGCGAACGCGCTCTGCAACCGAAGGCCTCATCCTAGAACCCTAATGGAAAAAAATGCCCGTCATTGCTGACGGGCATGGCAAACAGCACCGTTAATGAGGCGGTTAACGGTGCGGCATTTCTTCACGTAAGATAACAGCCACTTCTTTTGCCGTCGGCGTTTCGCTTGCCAGTGCACGGCGAATCACGAAAAAGGCAGAAATCAGCATGGTAACCGCTACCAGCATAAAGAACCCGCACAGTGCGGCGTTGATCTGGTTGCTGAACACAATGGTTTCCATATCTTTGAGGGTCTTGGCCGGAGCGATCAGAGTGCCTTGTTCAATGCCCTGCGAAAAGCGTTTAGCCTGAGCCAGAAAACCGATGCTGGCTTTTTCATGGAAAATTTTCTGCCAGCCTGCTGTCATGGATGTTATAAACAGCCAAATGGTGGGCAGGATAGTCACCCAGGCGTAGCGCTGTTTCTTCATTTTGAACAGCACAACGGTGCCAAGAATCAGTGCCATGGATGCCAGCATCTGGTTGCCGATACCAAACAGCGGCCACAAGGTGTTAATCCCACCAAGGGGATCGATAACGCCCTGATAGACAAAGAAGCCCCAACCGGCGACCGCCACCGAGGTGCCCGCCATGTTACCCAGCCAGGAGTGGCTCTTACCCATGCCAGGAATGGCGAGGCCAACCAGATCTTGCACCATAAAACGGCAGGCGCGGGTACCGGCATCGACGGCGGTCAAAATGAACAGCGCTTCAAACAGGATGGCGAAGTGATACCAGAATGCCATCATGGCCCGACTGTTAAAGATTTCGGTGATGATGTGCGCCATACCCACCGCGAAGGTCGGTGCCCCCCCAGCACGTGACAGAATAGAGGTTTCGCCCACGTCTTTGGCAATTTCACTCAAGGCTTCCGGTGTGATCATAAAGCCCCAACCGTTGATCACCTGTGAGGCTTGTTCAACGGTGGTACCGATCAGTGCTGACGGAGAGTTCATGGCGAAATAGACGCCCGGATCGATAACCGACGCGCAAATCAGCGCCATGATCGCTACAAACGATTCCATCAGCATCGCGCCATAGCCAATCATGCGAATGTGACTTTCGCGTTCAATCAGCTTCGGTGTGGTACCGCTGGAGACCAACGCATGGAACCCGGAGATGGCACCGCAGGCGATGGTGATAAACAAGAAGGGGAAAAGGCTGCCTGAGAACACCGGGCCGCTACCGTCAATAAAGCGTGTCACTGACGGCATTTTCAGCTCTGGCGTGGCAAACACAATGCCCACGGCCAAACCGGCAATCACACCAATTTTTAAGAACGTAGAGAGATAGTCGCGTGGGGCTAACAGCAACCATACCGGCAGCACCGACGCGATAAAGCCGTAGATCACCAGCGCCCAGGTCAGCGTGGTGCCTTGCAGGGTGAAGAAGGGGCCCCAGTACGGATGGACAGAGATGTCGCCGCCGTACACGATAGCCATCATCATCAGCACAAAACCGATCAATGAGACTTCAGCAATTTTCCCGGGGCGCAAAAAGCGCATATAGACGCCCATAAACAGCGCAATCGGGATGGTCGCTGCAATGGTAAACACCCCCCAGGGGCTGTGCGCCAGCGCATTGACGACCACCAGTGCCAGTGCGGAAAGGATGATTATCATCACACCCAGAGCCCCCAGCATGGTCACCACACCGGCAAAGGTGCCTAACTCTTGTTTTGCCATTTCCCCGAGCGAACGGCCATCGCGGCGCGTTGAGATAAACAGGACCAAAAAATCCTGTACCGCACCGGCGAACATCACGCCGACCAAAATCCAGATGGTGCCCGGCAGAAAACCCATCTGCGCGGCGAGAATCGGCCCAACCAACGGACCCGCCCCGGCGATAGCAGCAAAGTGGTGGCCAAACAGCACCCACTTGTTGGTGGGAACATAATCCAACCCGTCATTGTGACGTTCGGCCGGCGTGACACGGCGGTCGTCCAGTTCAAACACTTTTTTAGCAATAAACAGACTGTAAAAGCGGTAGGCAATGCTATAGCAGGATACAGCGGCAATGACCAACCACACGGCATTAACGTGCTCTCCGCGGCTTAAGGCCAGCATAGCGAAGGCGATAGCCCCCGCTAATGCGACCAACAGCCAGATCACTATGCTCTTGACATTATTCATGACAACGGCTCCTTCGTTACCCAACTAATGGGGCGCGAGTTTTGCTGGCTTTTAGGGAGTGACGCCTTGGCAAACGGCGCAACCCCTAAAAACATAGTGTATTTCAGCGTGATGCGCGGTGGGTGCAGATGAGAAAATGTGAGCAAGAGTGAATTTTTGTAAATTAAATTCAATTTTGGCTAATGACGGTGCGCGGAGATAGCACGTCTGATGCGGGAAAAACGTGTCGCCAACCCACTGGCTGGCGACACCAGAAGCTTATGCGGCGGGTTTGGCAATGATACTGCGTGTTTCCAGGCGAACGTCGGTCAATACCACGTCCAGCGTATCGCTTTGGCGATAGACCACTTCACCTTTGACGGAGACGGTGCCGGTTTCCTGGCTGCTGACCAGCTCATCGCGCACCGCGTGAATAAACGAGGCCGGAATAAAGGCAACGGCACCGTTATCCAGCAAACGTATACGCAGGCCACCGCGTGTCACATCAATGATCTCGGCGTGGAAGCGGGTACCGGTCCCTGCTTTCGGTTTCAGGAAACGCGCATACAGCCAGTCGCCAACGTCACGCTCTGCCATTCGGTTCAAGCGGCGGCGCTCTGCCATTTGTTGCGTGATGTCATCTTGCGGTTTCTCGGCCGGCTGCTGGCAAATAATCGCTTTGAGTAGGCGATGGTTGATCATGTCGCCGAACTTACGAATGGGCGAGGTCCAGGTAGCGTACGCGTCCAACCCCAAGCCGAAATGAGGCCCCGGCGTAGTGGAGACCTCGGCGAAGGTTTGGAAACGGCGAATGCGGCTGTCCAAGAAGGATGTCGGAAGCGCATCCAGCTCGCGACGCAGTTTGCAAAAGCCGTCCAGCGTCAACAGCGCAGCAGCGTCCGCTTCAATACCGTTGTTGCTCAACACCGTTACGGCCTGATCGACCTGCGTCGGTTCGAAGCCGTTATGCACGTTGTAAATGCCGAAGCCCAGCTTCTCTTTAAGCATGCGTGCGGCGCAGATGTTGGCGGTGATCATGGTTTCTTCGACGATGCGGTTCGCAATGCGGCGTTGCTCCACCACGATATCCAGCACGTCGCCCTGCTCGCCGAGCAGGAAACGGTAATCGGGACGATCTTTAAACACCAGGGCATGGGTGGCACGCCAGGCGCTGCGTGCCAGACCGATACGGTGCAGCAAGCGGATCTGTTCAGCGATGGCGTCGTTTTCAGGCTGCCATTCACCCTGTTGCTCCAGCCAGTCTGAAACGTTGTCGTAAACCAGCTTGGCCTTGGATTCTACCCAGGCGGCGAAGAACTGCACATCGTCGCCCAGCGTGCCGTCGGCTGCAACGGTGACGCGGCACACCACGGCTGGACGGCGCGCTTGCGCACGCAGGGAGCAGAGATCGTCGGAAAGCACGCGCGGCAGCATCGGAATATTGAATCCCGGCAGATAATTGGTAAACGCGCGTTGACGCGCCAGCGTGTCCAACGTACTGCCCGCTTCCACGTAGGCTGTCGGGTCGGCAATGGCGATAGTCAGTTCCAGCGTGCCGTCACCGTTGTCCTTGGCATAGAGCGCATCGTCCATGTCTTCGGTGCTGGCGCTGTCGATGGTCACAAAGGTCAGGGCGGTCAAATCTTCGCGCGTCAGGTTGCCGTCATTGAGCGTCAATTCACTGTCCATTTCTGGTGCAGTGCGCTCGAGATTATGACGTGACAGCGTCACCCACCACGGTGCCAACGGATCGTCGCCGGTCGTGATGTATTGCGTTAATTCAGCATGAAAGCTGCGATCGCCTTTGAGCGGATGGCGGCGCATTTCCGCCACAGCCCAATCACCATCCTGAAAGGTGTGATTTACGTCACGCCCGGTACGGCACGGGATTGCGTCTTTCAACAGCGGATGGTCGGGCAGGATGGCAAAGCGGTCGTCCTTTTTCTGCACGCGGCCAACAAAACGCGTTAAAAAGGGTTCAATCAGGGATTCCGGCTCTGCGATTTCGCGATCTTTATCGGTGTGCAGCGTCGCAACGATCCGATCGCCATGCATCACCTTCTTCATCTGCGGCGGTGGAATAAAGTAGCTTTTTTGTGCGTCGACTTCCAAAAAGCCGAACCCTTTATCAGTGCCTTTTACCACGCCTTCAGCACGCGGAGTTTGGGAGTGAAGTTGCTGTTTTAGCTGGGCAAGCAGCGGATTATCTTGAAACATAATGAGTAAAAGAGATGTCCAGATGCGGTTATTAACGACACTAATGAATGGCAGACAGTTTTACGCGAAACCCGTGCTGGCGGCAAGCGTGATATCTATCAATAAGGGCAATCTTCGCGTTTTGAGAATAACAGTTAATGCATTGCGTAACGGGTGTGGAACGCTGGCGTCTCAGCCAGTGCTGAGACGCCAGTGGATTAAGCGATACGTCGCTCAGTTTCAGTATCGCGTTGGCTGCGGGTTATGGCCACGGGCACTGATTTTGACGTCGGCGTAAAGGTTTCATCACCGATGCTTGAGAGCGGCACCAACGGATTGGTCTCCGGATAATAGGCGGCCAGATTACCGCGCGGAATGTTGTAGCCGACCAGTCGAAATCCACTCACCTTGCGTGTAATGCCATCGTGCCACAGCGTCTCGATATCCACGTGGTCGCCGTCAGCCAACCCCAATGCTGCGATATCCTGTGGATTGATAAACAACACCTCGCGTTGCCCATAAACGCCGCGATAGCGGTCATCAAGGCCATAAATGGTGGTGTTGTACTGATCGTGTGAGCGTAGGGTTTGCAGCGTAAAAGGGACCTGCTGTACGCCAAGCTGCGGGAACAGCGTTTTTGGCAGTGCGGCGGCACAGAAGTTGGCCTTCTGGTTCGGGGTATTGAAGCGTAACTCAGCTGCCGCATTGCCCAGATAGAACCCGCCGGGCTGCTCGCAACGGGCATTGAAATCGTCAAAGCCGGGCAGGGTAGCGGCGATATGGTCGCGGATCAGTGAATAATCCCCCGCGAGTGCCAACCAATCCACCGGTTGGTCGCCCAGCGTGGCATCGGCAATGCCGGCGACGATAGCGGTCTCAGATCGCTGCTGTTCCGACAAGGGATAGCCCACGCCCTCCGAGGCATGCACCATGCTAAAGGAATCCTCTACGGTGACAAACTGCGGGCCGCTGGCTTGGATATCCCGCTCGGTGCGCCCCAGCGTCGGCAGGATAAGTGCATCTTGCTTACCGGTAATCAGGTGGCTGCGGTTAAGTTTGGTGCTGATGTGCACCGTGAGTTGACAGCGCTGCAAGGCGGCTTCAGTGCGCGGCGAGTCCGGCGCAGCGGCAGCAAGGTTACCGCCCAATGCGATCAACACGCGAACCTCATTGCGCAGCATGGCTTCCAGCGCTTCCACGGTATTATGGCCGGGTTGGCGCGGGGGGATGAAACCAAAGTGTGCACCGAGGCTGTCGAGAAACGCCTGACTCGGCTTCTCATCAATGCCCATGGTACGGTTACCCTGCACGTTACTGTGCCCGCGTACCGGACATAACCCTGCGCCCGGCTTGCCTAACTGACCAAACAGCAGTTGCAGATTGGTGATCTCACGCACCGTGGCAACGGAGTGTTTATGCTGTGTAACCCCCATGGCCCAAGTACAAATAACACGCGGCGAGCGCTGATAGATATCGGCCACGGCGCGCAATTGCGCTTCGCGTAAACCGGATTGCTGTTCAATCTCGGCCCAGGTAGTGGCATCCACCACCGCCAGATATGCGTCTACATTGGCGGTATGTCGGGCGATAAACGCACTGTCAAACAGCCCCGGTTGCTGCTGTGCCAAACGCTGACGGTGGGTTTCCAGCAGCGCTTTAACCATGCCGCGCACGGCGGCCATATCGCCGCCGAGGTGGGGTTGCAGGTAGGTTTCGCTGATGGTGCCGGACAGCGGTGTTAATAGTTCAAGCGGGTTTTGCGGGTTGGCAAAGCGTTCCAGACCGCGCTCGCGCAGCGTATTGAATGACACGATATGGGCGCCACGATCGGCGGCATGACGCAGGCTGTGGAGCATACGCGGATGGTTGGTGCCGGGATTTTGTCCGAAGACGAAAATAGCATCGGCATGTTCAAAATCCTCAAGACGAATGGTGCCTTTACCGACGCCAATGCTTTGCTTCAAACCGGTACCGCTGGCCTCGTGACACATATTGGAACAGTCGGGAAAATTATTGGTGCCAAACAGGCGACCAAACAGCTGATACAGATAAGAGGCTTCGTTGCTAGCCCGTCCCGACGTGTACAGCTCCAACTGATTGGGGTGTTCCAGCGCATTGAGGTGGCGGGCGATCAGCGCAAAAGCGTCCTGCCACGTTATCGGTACGTAGCGATCGCTGGTACGGTCATAGCGCATCGGGTGGGTCAACCGTCCCTGATACTCGAGAAAATAGTCGCTCTGTTGGCGCAAACGGCTCACGCTGTGGGCGGCAAAGAACGATGGATCGATGGCCTTGCGTGTGGCTTCCCAACTCACTGCCTTGGCACCGTTTTCGCAAAAACTGAAGGTGCTGTTGTTATCGTCACCCCAGGCGCAGCCGGGACAATCAAATCCTTTCGATTTATTGACGCGGAGCAAGTTTCGAATATTTTTCAGCGCTTGCTTGCTGTCGAGCACAAAGCGGGTTGTGGCTTCTAAAGAGCCCCAACCACCTGCTGCGCTCTGGTATGGTTTGATGGCGGGTTTAAATTTCATGGTGTTATCCGCAGGTGTTGGATGTATTTGTTATGTAAATTTTATATTAAATATTTGCAATGTGTGGTCAGTCTAAGAGTGAGAGTACCGGGCGTCTAATCAACTGTGGCTATGGCGCGATTGGTCAGGGTTATTGGGTTTATGTGATTGGTATATCTCACATTTTATAATTGCTTATCGGTGAATGACTTGCGGTGTACGAAGAAATTGGTTTCACTGTCATTTCCGTGGGGCGTCCCCTTAATGTTTATGCCAGACAGGAAGCGACATCATCGACATCAAACAGCTCATTTATCTGTGCAATCTTGAGAAAGAGCGCCATTTTGGCCGAGCGGCGGAGGCCAGTTTCGTCAGCCAGCCCACGCTCTCGATGCGGTTGAAAAATCTGGAGCGCGAGCTTGATTTGGCGCTGATTAATCGCGGTAACAATTTTGAAGGGTTCACGGCAGAGGGTGAGCGCGTTTTGGCCTGGGCGCGTGAAATCGTGTCGATTTATCAGGGATTGAAGCTGGAAGTGGCATCGCTTAAGCGCGGCGTGAGCGGCGTATTGCGCATCGGCGCGGTGCCGCAGTCGGGGATGGTGCTGTCGCAACTGCTGGTCGCTGCCAATGAAATCTACCCGCAGCTCGACTATCAGGTCTCCTTGTTCAGTGCGGATCAGCTTTTGGAAGCGTTGAATGCCCATACGGTTGATATTGGCCTGGGGTTTTTCGAGCTTGCCACGCTCAAAGAGCTGGCTTTTCAGGCGGCTCCCATACACCGCAGTGAGATTTCGCTGGTTTACCACCCGCAGGCATTCCCACAGATGGTCGGGGAGACGCCGCTGGCATTATCGGATTTGGTGGATGTGCCGCTGTGTCTGGCTGAGCCCAGCCGCTATTTTCGCCGTTATCTCGATGGTCACTTTCGCGAGTCGGGCGTGACGCCAAGGGTTAAAGTGGAAAGTGCCTCAGTGATGCAATTGATGCAAAGCGTCTTTTTAGGGTTGGGCTGCGCCGTTGTGCCTCAGGGAAGTCTGTTGCCGGACATGACGCCCGCACTGCGTTTTCGTCCACTCACGTTGCCCCCGATGCAGCGTCAGGCGGCACTGGTTGTGGCTCCGGTTGGCAAGGTGACTGCCCTGGCGCAAAATTTCTTTGTTTTTGCGCAGACGTGGCTGGCAGGAAACACTGATTGAATTGAGACGAAAAAAAACCACCGGATGCCGGTGGTTTTTTGCCAATAGCGGTTGGAAATTAATCCAGTTCCAGCTCATTCATGGCGGCGATGTTGAAACCGCCATCCACGTGCAGGACTTCACCGGAGATGCCAGCAGCCAGATTCGAGCACAAGAACGCAGCCGTGTTGCCCACGTCTTCAATGGTGACCACACGGCGGATTGGCGTCACGGCCTCGCAGTGGGAGAGCATTTTCTTGAAGTTCTTGATGCCAGATGCGGCCAGTGTGCGGATCGGGCCTGCGGAAATGGCGTTAACACGCACACCTTGTGCGCCCATGGCGTTAGCCATGTAACGAACGTTGGCTTCCAGAGAGGCTTTGGCCAGACCCATGACGTTGTAGTTCGGGATAGCGCGCTCGGCACCGAGGTAGGAGAGCGTGACCAGCGCGGAGTTCGGGTTCAGCATGGCGCGGCAGGCTTTTGCCATCGCCACAAAGCTGTAGGAACTGATATCGTGCGCAACGTTGAACCCCTCACGGGTCACGGCGTCGACGTAATCACCATCCAACTGGTCGCCCGGGGCGAATGCGATGGAGTGGACAAAACCGTCAAAGGTCGGCCATACGTTAGCCAGTTCGGCAAACAGCGCTTCAATGCTGGCATCTTCCGCAACGTCGCATGGCAGCACGATGCTGGAACCCAGCTCTTGCGCAAAGCCTTCAACACGTGATTTCAGCTTGTCGTTCTGGTACGTAAACGCCAGTTCAGCGCCTTCGCGTTGCATCGCCTGTGCGATACCGAATGCAATTGAGCGGTTACTGGCAACACCCGTTACCAAAATGCGCTTACCGGTTAGAAAACCCATAGCAGTAATCCTTGTGATTATAGTTGCTGCGAACGCCTGCAGAGAATGCATTAATCAGGGCGTTCGAAGTGAGTAAACCGGGCGATTCTAGCATGGTTGCCCCCTGTGGGGTACTCCGAGCAGTATCGCCCGTGCGTTTGCCGCGATGTCGCGCTGGCGAATCCGGCTAAAACTGCGCGCCGTCACGGCGCCAGGCATCGGCACTGAGCGCTTCGCCAAAGTGGCTGGCAATCAGGCGTTTGGTCAAATCGTGTAGCGGCGCTGCCAATACGTCTGCGGTGCTGCCTCGCTCAACCACCTCGCCGTCGTGCATCACCACGATCTGATCGCTGATGTGCTTCATCATGCCCAGATGCTGAGTGACATAAATATAGGAGATCCCATGTTCTTCCTGAAGTTCCAGCATCAAATTAATGATTTGCGAGCGCATCGACATATCTAACGACGCCAGTGCTTCGTCAGCCACGATCACCTTGGGCTGCAAGATCAACGCCCGTGCCAGCCCTACGCGCTGCTTTTGGCCGGGAGCCAGCGCCTGTGGGTAGTAGTAGGCGTGGTCCGGGCGAAGGCCTACCTGTTGCAGCGTCTGGTTGATCATTTTTTCCCGCTCGTGACCGTTCAATGTGGTATTTAACCGCAGCGGCATATCAAGCAGTTGACCAATACGCTGGCGTGGATTGAGCGCATTGCCCGCATCCTGAAAAATCATGCGCACCTGCTGACAGCGGAAGCGATAATCGCCGTAGCATAAAGGATGATCGTTAATCAGCAGTTCACCGGAGGTCGGTGGAATAACGCCCGCCAGCATTTTTGCCAGGGTCGATTTGCCGGAGCCGTTCTCGCCGATAATCGCCAGCGTCTGCCGCTCGCGCAGCGTAAAACTCACGGATTTCACGGCTTCAACGTGTTGGCGATGAAATAACCCGGTGCGGTAGCGGAACGTTTTGGTCAGGTTGCGCGCTTCGAGCAGAATGTCATCCATCATTGCTCCTCCGTATTAAGCGGGAAATGGCAGGCAAACCAGTGGTTTTTGGTCGATACCAACAGCGGTGTTTGCATGCATTTTTTCTGCGAATAGGGGCAACGTGGACCCAAACGGCAGCCTACCGGCAGATACTCCAAAGACGGAATCGCACCCGGCAGCGTGTTGAGTCTACTTTTGTGCGGCAACGAACGGCCAAAATCGGGCATAGCGCGGATCAACGCCTGGGTGTAAGGGTGGTGCGGCGCGGTGATCAACTCTTCGCTTGGCGCACTTTCCACCGTTTGTCCGCAGTACAGCACGTTGATGCGATCGGCCCACTTACTCATGGTTTGCAGGTCATGACTGATCAACAAAATGGTGGTGTTATTGTTCTGATTCAGCCGCGACAGTAGCCGGAAAATCTGCGCCTGCGTGGTCGATTCCATCGCATTGGTCGGTTCATCGGCGATCAGCAGGCGCGGTTGATTTGCCAGGGCGATGGCAATCATGACCTTCTGGCATTCCCCCTCCGTCAATTCGTAGGGGTAGCTGCGCATGATATCTTTGTGATCTTTAATGCCGACCCGGTGCAACAGTTCGATGGCACGGCGTTTGCGCCACTGAAAGCGCTGCCACCAACGCCCTTTGTAGGTCCAGCCGGGAATGGCAAGCATCAGCTGTTTGCCTATGTGCTCGGAGGGATCGAGACAGGATTGTGGCTCCTGAAAAATCATCGACACGTTGTGACCCACCAGCTTACGCCGTGCGCGGGGCGAGAGTTGCAGCAAATCGATATCATCAAAGCGGAAGCGGTCAGCCGTCACTCGCCAGTTATCTTTGGTTACGCCACAGATCGCTTTAGCGATAAGGCTCTTGCCCGATCCCGATTCGCCCACCAGGCCGCGGATTTCCCCTTCGGTCAGGGTAATGCTGACGCGATCGACAGCCTTGACCGGACCGTCAGGTGTCAGGAATTCAATGGTCAGATTACGAATATCAAGTAGTGCCATGGTTCGTCTCCGCCATTAATCCATTTGTGACAGCAGGGAACGGCGGATGCCATCGCCCAGCAGATTCACAATCAGTACGCTGAGGGTAATGGCGGCACCCGGCAACATCACCGTCCAGGGCGCGGCATACACCAGCTCCAGCGAATTGCCTAACATGGCCCCCCATTCGGGCGTTGGCATTTGAGCGCCCAGATCGAGAAAGCCCAGCGCTGAAATGTCCAGAATGGCGATAGAGAGCGCACGGGTAAACTCGGACACCAGCACCGGCCCGATATTGGGTAACACCACATACCCAATGATATAGCGGGTTGATGCGCCGTCTAACCGGGCGGCGATCACATATTCCTTATCCATCTCATCGTGCACGGCGGTGTAGAGCGTTCTCACCATGCGCGGCAGCAGCGCCAGCCACACGGCCAGCATAGCGTGCGTCAAATCCGGGCCAATGAAGGCGATCACCACGATAGCCAGCAGCAATGACGGTATTGACAGCAACGTATCAAGGATATGGTTCAATAAGGCGGAGCGCAGGCCGTGCGTTACGCCAGCCAATGTGCCAAGCACAATGCCGCAGAACGCCGCCGCGTAGGTGACGATCAGCGCTGAACCGACAGTCGCCGCCGCACCGGCCAATAACCGGCTCAGTAGGTCGCGCCCCAGATCGTCTGTACCGAGAAAAAAGGACACTTCACCGTAATGGGACCAGGAAGGGGGCAACAACTGATAGCCCAGAAATTGCTGGTCGACGGCATAAGGGGCGATGGCAGCGCCAAACAGACACAGAAACAGCAGCGCCAAAAAGCCGTACAGCCCAATCATCGCCAGCGTATCGCGATGGAAAAATTGCCAGATATCCCGCACGCGGCTGGGCAGGCGCTTTTCACTGTAAACGTTATCGAAGGGCATATGTTCTTTCTTTAGTTCTCTTCGGTTTTGTTTGTTTTGTTTTATTTAACTTCATAGTATCAGTACGTTATGTTGTTTATATGCTTCATGGTGATTTAGCTTGTGTATCTCTAATTTATGCTTTTTGTGTACACTATTGCCTATATGGTCGAGGAGTGTACACATGGCTTACGGGTACCAAACTCAGAAAGTCACTTGGAAAGCGCCGAGATAAAGTTGAAGTGCTCTCTGATTCGCACGGACTTAATGTCAGGCTTTCACTCTCTGGTGGTATTGCTTTCTTTTACCAGCTACCGCTGGGGCGACAAGCCCGTACAGTTAAGCATAGGTGATTATCCTTCTATATCACTGTCTCAGGCAAGGGAGCGTCGCCAGCAATTTCGCGCGTGGATTATGAAGGGGCACAACCCGTGACGCCAGGTTAAACTTGAAAGGCAGCAAAAAATTGAGGCTCTGACGGTCGAGGAAGCCTTTGACTACTGGGAGACTCACTCGCGTGAGCGGCTTCGCTGAAGTTCATGTAGCCCATTACCGGTATCCACTCATTTTTCAGACTTCATAAGAATCGTTCCATCGGACTGTTGACGCTCCTATGTCAACGGCCTGCTCGTGTAATGGCTGCAGTGGTCGCTATGGAACATCACTCTGGCTGGTTTACCGCGAGTTTCCCATGCCATTTCCTGCATATCCCTTTCTGGTTTATGGATTCTGATGATATATCGGTTGATGATGATGTCGTTACTGCTGACGCCAGTGGACCCTATGATGATGGCATCGGGAGTTAATCTTAATGATGAAGTATGTTATTAAATGGCTCTATAGTAAGAGCCATGTATTCAACACAATGATTTAAATGTATCAGTGAGGTTTATTTTTTTGTAAGCGTAGGGCGTTATCTCTCCAGCGTGAATTTTTTTATCAAACTGTTCAATAAAATTATTGATATCCATTTCCTGATAAGGAAGAGCAGAAGGTTTGTAATTCCACCATTCAAGGGACAGTAATTTTTGAATGACATCATTATCGAATCTGAAGCGAATTATTTTTGCCGGAACACCGCCAACGATTGCATAAGGAGGAACATTTTTGGTCACAACTGATCTTGCAGCAATGACAGCACCGTGACCAATCGTGATACCTGCTTTTAACGTTACGTCCTCACCTATCCACACATCATAACCGATGGCAGGAGCAGGCACCTGCAGTTTAGGATATTCGTTAGGTACCACATTGGCCATTTTGGCTTCGGAATCCATATAAGTGAACAAATGGCTCGTAAATCGATCTGTGGGATGATCCGGACCCATGATTTTTACACCATCAGCGATACTACAAAATCGACCCACTTGAGTTTCGCTTGGAAGGCGGCTTCTTGCATAGGAAAAAGCACCCATTGAGCAAAAACCACGAGGAGACATGGTAGCAAAATTTTCAACCCACACATCTTGGGAAATGTTGAAGCTTGTTCCTTTTCGAAATAACAACAAGTTTCTTGTTTTATAAACCCCTTTGATGAGGTGGTGTTGTTTCAGGAATATGTTTTCTGCAACACAAAAATCCTCATGCCGTTTTGTCCATCTGAATCTGAACGTAGACACTTACGACCTCTACTTATTGTTAGTTATGTAAGATTAACGTAGTAGTATCGGCAGCTTCCTGACTTTATTGAGGATTTGGGGAAAAAATAGTTTACTGCATGGTGCGCATCACATAACCATAGTTACTGGTACGCTGATAATTCTCTATTAAACCCTATTTTTCTCTTTAGTGTGTTTCCGCCATTGGCTATTGCTGGCTACCTCGGCGAGGTCTGCCATTTGATTACCTGTGTACCCTAACGCACCTTTCAGTTTGTTAAGGTTGTCGGGGGCGTGTAGTCGTTAATCAGTCGCATAAGAAGCCTATTAAAAAAACCCCCTTCGGGGTTTCTTGTTAAATTAGTTTGAGCAATGCGGTAGGTTTCGCTGATGGTAATGATTGTAGCAACTGCACTGATTAGGCCGGATGCGACGACTATTGGATATCATGCTGATTCGCGGTCCAACTTTATCGAAGGGCATACCATTCCTTATGTTTCAGTGAATTTGCCATTGCGCCCCAAATATCGGACAGGACATTGACGGTAATCACCATCGCGCCGACAACCATAACCCCGGCGGAGATAGCTGCATAGTCCTGCTGGCGAATCGCACCCACCAGCCAGCGCCCTAAACCGGGCCAACTGAACACCACTTCGGTAATGATCGCCAGCGTCAACATGGTGGAAAACTGAAGCCCCAATTGCGGCGCGATCGGCGGCAGCGCATTACGCAGCACATGCCGGCGGATGATGGTCAGGCGCGAAAGGCCACGGGTAGCGGCAGCTTTGACATAATTCTTACTGAACACGTCCGTCGTGCTGATGCGCATCAGGCGGATGACTTCCATCGTGGGGCCGACAGCCAACACAATAATGGGCAAAATCAGATGGCGTACGGCGCTGATCAGCATTTCATCGCGGTAAGGAGAATCGGATAACCAGGCGTCAATAAGCGCAAATCCGGTCACCGGTTCGACCTGATAGAGCAGATCAAAACGGCCTGAAACGGGCAACCAGCCGAGTTGCAGCGAGAACAATAGTGTGAGCAAGAGCGCCAGCCAAAATACCGGAATAGAAAATCCTACCAACGCGATGGCGCTGATAATGATGTCAGGCGTTTTATTGCGCATCACACCCGCAGTCACGCCAAGCGGGATCCCCACTAACAAAGAGAGTGAGAATGACAATACGCACAGCTCAATGGTGGCGGGAAGTACTTCCTTCAATTGCACACTGATCGACTCGCCGTTAATCGATGAAATGCCAAAATCGCCGTGCATCAGGCTGCGCATAAAGAAACCGTAGGCGTCAAACAGCATCGCCCCGCCGAGCGGGGCATTGGGGGTGTAATAGCACAGGCTGAAGCCGACCAGCGTGAGCAGCAGCAAAGTTATCAGCAACAGTAACAGACGACGCAGCGTAAAAATGATCACGGCTGTTCTCCCTCTTTACCTACCTGTGGTAGTGCTTCCGGTGCCGGGGCCTCACCAAACTCGCGATATACCCCGGCGAAAGAGGCATTGCCAAACGGGCTTAATATCAGCCCTTTCATGTCATAGCGGTAAGCCAGCATACGCAGCGAAGAGGCCAACGGCAGCACTGGTAACTGCTGCGCCAGTATCTGCTGGGCTTGCTGGTAGTACTCAATGCGTTTGGCTAACTGCTGTGAGGTGAGGGCGCTTTGCAACACACTGTCGAACGTCGGATCGCACCAATGGGTGTAATTGGTTTGCGAGTGAATCGCCGCGCAACTGAGCAGTGGGCGGAAAAAGCTGTCAGGGTCGTTACTGTCGGTGGTCCAGCCGGAGAGCGTCAGGTCATGGCTCATCTCCATCAGGCGCGCCTCCTGAAAACGGCCTTCAACGGGGACAATGGTCACTTTCACGCCAACTTGCGCCAAATCTGCCTGAATCAGCTCTGCGGTCTTTAACGGGCTGGGATTATAGGATTGCGATGCAACCGGCACCCACAACTTAAGATTAAGATCGGTCGCTCCCAGGGTTGTCAGCAAGCGGCGGGCTTCTTCCGGGTTGTATTCGGTAATGCGTGATTCGTTGTCATAGGCCCAGGAAGCGCGAGGCAGCAGAGACGCTGCCGTTTCTGCCGTGCCGTAATAGATAGACTGCATCAAACGGTCATTGTTGATTGCCAGCGCGATGGCGCGGCGAACCCGCATGTCGTCCAGCGGTGGTTTACGCACATTGAAGGCGAGATAGGCGATGTTCATTCCGGGACGCAGCGAGAGCCGTAGCCGTGGATCGTTGCGCAAAATAGGCAACTGGTTGGCGGCAGGGTAAGCCAACACATCGCACTCGCCGGTCAGTAACTTAGAGAGTCGGCCCGTGCCACCGACGCCCAAATCGACGACCACCTGCTGCATTCGCGGTTTTCCACGCCAGTAGCGATCGTTGCGCATTAAGCGCAGATACTGACCGCTGCGATACTCCTCCAAACGATAAGGCCCGGTACCGACAGGTTCACGATCTAACTGCTCTTTTCTGTCCTGTTTGATCAACTGCTGACCATACTCGGCAGAAAGCACCGGCGCGTAGTGGGTCGCCAGGTGCCACAAAAAAGAGGCGTCGGGGCTGTTAAGGCGGATTTCCAGCGCATAGTCGCCCAACTTGCGGATGCTTTGCACCACATCGGCAAACTGCAAACTGGTGAAATAGGGGTATTCACCGCCGTTAACGTCATGATACGGGTGGTTTTTATCCAGCATCCGTTGCAGGCTGAAAATCACGTCATCGGCGTTGAGCGGGCGAGTGGGTGTAAACCAGTCGGTGGTTTGAAACGCTACGTCGTGACGCAGGTATAAACGGTAGGTCGCACCGTTATCCAGAACTTCCCAACGCTGCGCCAGTTCCGGCATCAAACGGTAGGTGTAAGGATCCACATCCAGCAGCCGGTCGTAAAGCTGTGCTGCCAGCGTATCGATGATCACGCCGCTGCGCGCCATCTGCGGGTTGAAGGTATTGACCACGCCGTTGACGCAGTATACGAAACCGCTGTGGCGGATATCTTCCCGCTGCGCCTGTACGGGGGCTGCGGCGAACGCAGACCCTATCAGGCAGGCGGAGAACAGCGCGCCTATTTTTATCAGGCAGGAGGTGTATCCAGACATACGATGCGCTTAAGTTGGCTAAAAATCAGAGTTGTCATGATAAGAGTGTACCGCACTCTGCTAAAGCGCCCCACTCTGTAGATGCTCACCTGCTGTATTTTCCACCAAATTCGAAAAAACAGGAACAAGGTACACCGCTCGCTCATCGAGCGTATCGGGTCACGTGGGTAAATCAGAAGAACCCTACCGTTACTACGGAGATGAGAAAAATTCTCAACAAAGTGCTTTACAGCTGATACTGATAACCATTATCATTCATCTCGCACTCCAAACGGCTTCTAGTAAGCGCGCAAGGGGAGCACGACATTGCTCACATTGCTTCCAGTATTATTTTAGCCAGCGTTTGCTGGCTTTTTTTTGCCTGCGGTTACGCCTCAGCGCTGGTGATGTCATGTTTTTTCAGCAGACCGCGCAACTGATGGTAGGTTAACCCGAGTAATGAAGCCGCTTTGCGCTGATTAAAGCGCGCTTGAGACAACGCCTGCACGATCAGGGCTTTTTCTTGCACCTGCTGCCATTCTCGCAAGGCTAACGGCAGAGACGGTAGTGTGGTGTCCTCAGACGGTTCGGCAATGGGCGTTTCAACAGGGCGTTGAAAGGGGTTAATGATAATGGTATCCAGCGGTTCGGCCATTGCCCCGTGTCGATAGACCGAACGCTCCACTACGTTTTTCAATTCTCGCACGTTGCCGGGCCAGGCGTAATTCAATAGGGCATGACGCGCGCGTGCAGAAAACCCAGTGAACAACGGCAAATGCAATTCCCGGCACATTTGGATAGCGAAGTGTTCTGCCAGAAGCATGATATCCTGCTGGCGTTCGCGCAGCGGGGGCAGTTGCACCACATCGAAGGCCAGTCTGTCGAGCAGATCGGCGCGAAACTTGCCAGCCGCAGCGAGTGCGGGCAGGTCTTCATTGGTAGCACACACCAGACGTACATCAACCTGAAGCGGCTGGCTGCCTCCCACGCGTTCCAAAACGCCATATTCGATGACGCGCAGCAATTTCTCCTGCACCAGCATTGGCGCTGTTGCCAGCTCATCGAGAAACAGCGTGCCGCCGTCGGCACGCTCAAAACGTCCCAGATGACGGCGTTGCGCGCCGGTAAATGCGCCAGCTTCATGACCAAACAGCTCAGAATCAAGCAGATTCTCATTAAGCGCTGCGCAGTTCAGGGAGATAAATGGGCCTTGCCAACGTGGTGACAGATAGTGCAGTCGGCTGGCAATCAACTCCTTGCCGGTGCCGCGCTCGCCTAATACCAGCACAGGTTTGGTGAGCTGCGCCAATTGTGAAACCTGCTCCAGCATCTCAACAAAGCTGTTGGCTTCACCCAATAGATTCTCCTGACCTTTGTCCATCAAACATCACCTTTTACTGCGGTTAATTTTGCTAACTATTGGTGTATTTAACTAATCTATCTGATGAGGTTTATTTGTCAAAAAAATAATAATCAATAATATCAGTTAGATAAATTTATAGGCATGTTGGCATGCATCTTGTAATAGCAAAAGGGAACGCTAAGGTTGGTCGACATCCAGCATGACGAATCAACATCACCACCCAGTGCATGCGCACTGTGACATGACCAAGAGGACACTGTAATGGGTATTTTTTCTCGTTTTGCCGATATCGTGAACGCGAATATCAATTCGTTACTGGACAAAGCGGAAGATCCGCAAAAGCTGGTGCGCTTGATGATCCAGGAAATGGAAGACACACTGGTAGAAGTACGCTCTACGTCAGCACGGGCGCTGGCGGAGAAAAAACAGATTGCGCGTCGTGTCGAGCAGGCAGAATCCCAACAGGGACAATGGCAGGAAAAAGCCGAACTGGCGTTGCGCAAAGACAAAGACGACTTGGCGCGCGCGGCGCTGCTTGAAAAGCAGAAACTGGCCGATGTCATTGCCGTGCTGACCCGCGAAGCGGAAAATGTGGATGAAACGTTGACGCGCATGAAACGTGAAATTGGTGAGTTGGAAAACAAACTCACGGAAACCCGTGCTCGCCAGCAGGCGCTTTCGCTGCGTCATCAGGCGGCCTCTTCCTCTCGCGATGTGCGCCGTCAACTCGACAGCGGTAAACTGGATGAAGCAATGGCCCGTTTTGAGCAGTTTGAACGCCGCATCGATTCGATGGAAGCGGAAGCAGAAAGCGTCGGTTTCGGTAAGCAGAAATCGCTGGATCAGCAATTTGCTGAGTTGCAGGCTGATGATGAAATCAGCGCTCAGTTGGCCGCGTTAAAAGCAAAAATCAAACCGGAAGCCTGATGGCGGCCAGTCTGTTGGGCCGCTCGCACTACACTAACACGCCTATCAAGGAGATATAATGAGCGCTTTGTTTCTTGCCATCCCATTGACCATTTTTATGTTGTTTGTGGCCCCGGTATGGCTTTGGCTGCACTACAGTCAGCGCAAGCAACGTGATGCAGCGCAAGGGGAGGCATCTTGGGGGCAAGGCGATCTCCAGCGTTTGACCACGCTGTCTCAAGAGGCGAAGCAGATGCGCGAGCGGATCCAGGCACTGGAAGAGATTCTGGATGCAGAACACCCCCACTGGAGGCAATCATGATAAAAGGAAAATTGAACGCGATGATGAATTCGCAGGGTCGCAAGCTGTACCGATTACCGCAAGAGGGTATGGTCAAGGGCGTGTGCGCCGGACTGGCGCGCTATCTGGATGTGCCGGTGAAACTGCTGCGTGTCATTGTGGTGCTGTCGCTGTTCTTTGGCCTGTTTTTCTTTACGCTGGTGGCGTATATCGTGCTGACCTTTGTCCTCGATCCGGCACCGGCGGGCGTTTATGAGCACGATGATGATGCCGTGCGCCCCAGTCAAACGCTGAGCGAGGCCGATGCCGTACTGCGTGACAGTGAGGCGCGTTTACGTGACATGGAGCGCTATGTCACCTCGGAGACCTTTGCGGTACAAAGCCGTTTTCGTCAACTGTGATGTCATCAACTGGCGTATGAATCATGAGGTATAGAACAAGGAGTGACGGATTGCCCTTACAGCAACCTTTGCATCATTTACAGCATGAATTTGAAGCCCTGGTTAACCGCAGTGTCGATCGCCAACTGCGGTTGGCTGTTACCGGGCTAAGCCGCAGTGGTAAGACCGCATTTATCACCGGGTTTGTCAACCAACTGCTCAACGTGCATAACGGTGCGCAGTTGCCGCTTTTTTCCGCGGTGCGGGAAGGGCGATTGCTCGGTGCAAAACGGGTTCCTCAACGAAATCTGGCGGTGCCACGCTTTGCCTATGACGAAGGCATGATGTCGCTGTTCGGCGATCCGCCGCAGTGGCCGACGCCGACACGCGGCGTCAGTGAAATTTGTCTGGCGCTGCGTTACCGCTCCAACGATTCGCTGCTGCGTCACTTTAAGGATACCTCCACGCTCTATCTGGAGATTGTCGATTATCCCGGTGAATGGCTGCTGGATCTGCCGTTGCTGGAGCAAAATTACCTCGCCTGGTCGCGGCAAATGCTCGGGTTGTTGCAAGGCGAGCGCGCCCTGTGGGCCAAGCCGTGGTTAGATTTGTGCGACAAACTCGATCCGCTGGCCCCCGCCGATGAAAATCTGCTGGCCGAGATTGCGCAGCGCTACACCGATTACCTGCTGCACTGCAAGCAGGAGGGGCTGCATTTTATTCAGCCGGGGCGCTTTGTGCTGCCGGGGGAATTGGCTGGCGCGCCAGTTCTGCAATTTTTCCCGTGGCCGCAGGCACAACAACTGGGAGACGTCGCGCTGGCGCAGGCGGATGAAAAAAGTACGCTCGGCATGTTGCGCCGTCGCTATGACTATTACTGCCAGAGCGTCGTCAAAGGTTTTTACAAGCACTACTTTTCTCGTTTTGATCGCCAGATTGTGCTGGTGGATTGCCTGCAACCGCTCAATCGCGGGCTGCACGCTTTCACCGATATGCGTCTGGCGCTCACGCAACTGATGCAAAGTTTCCATTACGGCAAACGCACTTTGCTGCGCCGTTTATTTTCGCCGTGCATCGATAAACTGATGTTTGCGGCCAGCAAAGCGGATCATATCACCGCCGATCAGCATGCAAATCTGGTGTCGCTCTTGCAGCAGTTGGTACAGGAAGCCTGGCAGAACGCGGCGTTTGAAGGTATTACCATGGATTGCGCCGGCATTGCGTCCGTGCAGTCAACCCAAAGTGGTATCGTGGAATATCACGGGCAGAACCTGCCCGCGTTGCGCGGACATCGTCTTAGCGACGGCGAACCGCTGACGCTCTATCCCGGTGAAGTGCCCGCGCGTTTGCCCGGCGCTGCTTTTTGGCAGCAGCAGGGCTTCCATTTTGAAGATTTTCGCCCTCAAGCGATGAGCGTTGATACGCCTCTGCCGCACATTCGGCTGGACAGCGTCATGGAATTTTTATTGGGGGATAAATTGCGATGAGTGAACCGCTAAAGCCACGCATCACCTTTGATGATGAGGCACCCTCGGAAACCGCACCCACGTTACGCAGTACTGTCGCCTTTGATGATGAGGCGTCGCGTCACTTTTCGCCAACGCTGCCCGAAGCCGCGTTAAGCAGCGAGGGGGAAGCGGAAGCCGCCGTTGAGGCAGCATTGCGACCACGCCGCAGCTTGTGGCGCAAGCTGGTAATGGCGGGTATCACCTTATTTGGTGCCAGCGCGGTTGCACAGGGCATCCAATCAGTACATACCGCCTGGCTAGAACAACAGTGGATCGCGCTGGGTGGGTTGGCGGCGGGCGGCATGATAGTGGTCGCTGGTGCGGGCTCGCTGATTGCCGAGTGGCGGCGTTTGTACCGATTGCGGGCCCGTGCCGAAGCGCGCGATAAAGCCCGAGAGTTGCTCGGCAGTCATGGTATTGGGCAAGGGCGCGATTTTTGTGAAAAGCTGGCGCAGCAGGCCGGGTTGGAGGATGGGCATCCAGCACTCCAGCGTTGGCGTGCTTCACTGCATGAGACGCATAACGATAAAGAAGTGTTGGTGCTTTACGCCAACCTGGTGCAACCGGTGCTGGATAACCGCGCCCGTCGCGAGATCAGCCGTTCGGCCGCCGAATCCACGCTGATGATTGCAGTCAGTCCGCTGGCACTGGTGGACATGGCTTTTATTGCCTGGCGCAATCTGCGTCTGATCAATCGTATCGCCGCGCTTTACGGTATTGAGTTGGGCTATTTCAGCCGCATTCGCCTGTTTAAACTGGTGTTGTTGAATATCGCTTTCGCCGGTGCCTCAGAGATGGTGCGTGAAATCGGTATGGATTGGATGTCGCAGGATCTGGCTGCGCGCCTTTCGGCCCGCGCGGCTCAGGGCATTGGTGCGGGATTGCTGACTGCGCGACTTGGTATCAAGGCGATGGAGCTTTGTCGACCATTGCCCTGGCTCGACGATAAACCTCAACTCGGTGAGTTTCGGCGTGAGTTGGTCGGGCAAATCAAGACCGTGGTACAGAAAAAAACCACACCAACGCCGCCGTAAACGCCACGAGCGCGCGAAATACCGCCAACGGGAAAAAAGATGAAGCCACCTGTCAACTTTTGCTGACAGGTGGCTTCATCCGTGAGAGGGGACGCGGTATGATGCCGGTGATATCCATTCCCCTGGAAGAAGGTAGCTGTTAATGCGTCTGGAAGTCTTTTGTGAAGATCGAATTGGCCTGACGCGCGAGTTGTTAGATTTGCTGGCCTCGCGCGCTATTGATTTGCGGGGCATTGAAATTGACCCCGCCGGACGGATTTACCTGAATTTTGCCACGCTTGGATTTGACGATTTCCGTGTACTGATGGCGGAGATTCGGCGTATCGAAAGCGTGCGCGATGTGCGCACCGTGGCGTTCATGCCTTCTGAGCGAGAGCAGCGCGCGATGAATGCCGTTTTGGAATCGATGCCCGAGCCCGTTTTCTCCCTCGATCTGAAAGGCAATATTGAATTGTTCAATCCGGCGATGTTGGCGCTGTTCGAACAATCGGCTGACAGCATCGGCGCTGTCACCATTAACCAGTTGATCCCCAATTACAACTTTACACGCTGGCTGGAGCGCGACGATCGCAGGCTGGAGGCGGAGCGCGTGATGATTCGTGGGCAAGACTTCCTGTTGGAAATCACGCCGGTGTATTTGGATAATGATGCGGGCGAAAGTGTGATTGCTGGCGCGTTGGTCATGCTGAAATCGGCGGTGCGTATGGGCCGCCAGTTACAAGATCTGGCGGTTAACGATGAGAATGAATTTAATCACATCGTCGCCGTCAGCCCGAAAATGCGTCAAGTGGTTGAGCAAGGTAAAAAGCTGGCCATGCTCGATGCGCCATTGCTGATCGTGGGCGATACCGGAACCGGTAAAGACATGCTGGCCCGAGCCTGCCATCTGCGCAGTTCTCGCGGCAAAAAGCCTTTCCTGGCACTCAATTGCGCATCACTGCCTGACGATGTGATGGAAAGTGAACTGTACGGCCACGCGCCGGGTGCGTATCCCAATGCGCTGGAAGGTAAAAAAGGCTTCTTTGAGCAGGCCAACGGCGGTTCTGTATTGCTGGATCAGGTGGGCGAAATGTCGCCGCAGATGCAAACCAAGCTACTGCGTTTTCTGAATGACGGCACCTTCCGTCGGGTAGGGGAAGAGCACGAGGTGCACGTTGATGTACGGGTGATTTGCGCCACGCAAAAAAATCTGCTGGAACTGGTGCAGCGCGGTGAATTCCGTGAAGATCTCTATTACCGACTTAATGTGTTAATGCTTACCCTGCCGCCGCTGCGCGAACGTCCGGCGGATATCATGGCGCTCACCGAACTGTTCGTGGCGCGTTTTGCCGACGAGCAGGGCATTGCCAGACCCCGCATTGCGCCGGAGTTGTATCATCTGCTGCCACAGTACGGATGGCCGGGTAATGTACGTCAGTTGAAAAACACCGTTTATCGTGCGTTGACCCAGTTGGAAGGGCGCGAACTGCGCGTGCAGGATATCGATCTGCCCTCATTCACCCTTGATACCGTACAGAACGATGACTTGCTTGAAGGTTCACTGGACGATATCAGCAAGCGCTTTGAACGTTCGGTACTGACCCGCCTTTATCAGGCTTATCCCAGCACGCGTAAACTGGCAAAACGTCTGGGCGTTTCTCATACGGCTATCGCCAACAAACTGCGTGAATACGGATTAAGCCAGCGTAAAGCTGCTGATGAGGCGGAGGAGTAACCCAACAAAAACGGCTGCCGAGCGAGGCAGCCGTTTTTTTATCTATTGAGACTTATTTCAGTGCAGCCAGCGCGGCATCATAATCAGGTTCGGTGGTGATCTCGTTCACCAACTCGCTGTACAGCACATTGTCTTGCTCATCCAGTACCACCACAGCGCGCGCAGTCAGTCCGTGCAGCGGGCCAGCGGCGATAGCAACACCGTAGTTATCCTTGAATTCTGCACCGCGCAGCAAAGAGAGAACCACCACGTTGTTCAAACCTTCTGCACCGCAGAAACGCGATTGTGCAAACGGCAGATCGGCGGAGATACAGAGCACCACGGTGTTATCCAGTTCAGAAGCCAGTTGGTTAAATTTACGCACGGAAGCGGCGCAGACACCCGTATCAATACTTGGGAAAATATTCAGGATTTTACGCTTACCGGCGAACTGGGTCAGCGCGACATCGGAAAGGTCCTTGGCAACCAGTGTGAAAGCGGGAGCCTTAGCGCCTTTCTCTGGAAAGTTTCCGGCTACAGCGACAGGATTGCCTTGAAAATGTACAGTTTTTGACATTTCTTTGTCCTTCAATTACAGGTGGTTAACACGGACATCAGTGTAGGGCAACATTAGCAACATTGATATAAAAACTTTTGTTGCAACAAGGTGACACACGGGGACAGATAGCGTTCGCTGGCGTCATCAGCGGAAACTGCCGGCAGCTCTAACGTGATGCACGGCAACTGACGCTCTGCGCACCAACTGCCAAAAGAACCCGGCGTGGGGTAACCAATATGCTCGACCTGTGGCAATGAGAAAGCCTGTGAAAGCCATCCTGCCAGTGAAGAACGGTCCGGATCGTCGACGCAGGCGAGCGGTTCGTGAAAGGTGACAACCCAGGCTGGATCGAGATGTTCAATCAGCGAGCACAATGCCTGGGTTTCAGGTTCTGAGCCGGGATATTCACCGGTGGAAAGCTGCACGTCGCGTTCAGGCGTGGCACTGTTCCAGCGGTAGACCGTATTGGCGTCCTGCCAGTTGTCGGTGGGAAAATTACGATTCAGATCAACGCCATTGGCATTGGCGCGCAGACCAAGCTGGCAGCCATCAGGATTGACGCATAACACCAAATGCTGATGGCGTTGTCCGGGTAACAGCGTTCGCAGGGCGCAGGAGAGAACGGCAATTGACGCGGCTTCATCGCCGTGCGTGCCTGCCAGAATCAGACCCGTGTCGCTGCTGGTGTGCTCCGCGGGGAAGTAGAGCAACGGCGCGCCCAATGCGGATGAACCATAGCGTTCACCGGATACCTTAAGAGGGCCACGCTGGTGGCGTGGTGTCAGCAAACACGTGCCCGTCATGATGATGCCAGAGCCTCATGGTGGTCATTCATCCGACTACTTCACCATAAAAGGTGAGATGAAAAAAGCCTTATTCGTGCCCCGTTTCGCATTGATACACACAGAGCGCCAACGCAATAAGGCGATATAGCCCATTTCCCGCTATCATGGTTGCAATACACTGTGACTGATACCGTAACCTGATGATGGATGAGGTGAATGGCTATGCAATACCATAATAATACAGGGCTGAAACGGAGCCTGCTGGCGGTCATTTTGGGCACGATAACAAGCAGTGCCATGGCGGCTAACGTACCTGCCGATGCCGTATTGGCGGATAAACAGGAAATTGTCCGCCATATTAAGGATGAGCCTGCTTCGCTGGACCCGATTAAAGCGGTTGGTTTGCCAGAGGCACAGGTGTCACGCGATCTGTTTGAGGGGCTGTTGAATCAGGACGCACAAGGGCGGGCTATCCCCGGCGTTGCGTTGCGCTGGCAAACCAATGACAACCGAACCTTTCTGTTTACGCTGCGCGATGATGCGCGCTGGTCGAATGGCGATCCGGTGACCGCACAGGATTTTGTCTACAGTTGGCGGCGTCTGGTTGATCCCGCCAACTCCTCGCCGTTTGCTTGGTTTGCTCGTCTAGCGGGGATCGTGAATGCTGAGCAGATCATTGCCGGGACGCAGACACCAGACCAACTGGGTGTGACGGCGGTGGATGCGCATACGCTACGCGTGCAATTGAATAAGCCGGTGCCTTATTTTATCAACCTTGTTGGCCATTTCAGCCTGTTCCCGGTGCACCAGAAAACCGTTGAACAATTTGGCAATGACTGGACTAAACCGGGGAATCTGGTGGGTAACGGCGCTTTCGCGTTAAAAGAGCGCGTGGTCAATGAGAAATTGGTGTTAGCACCTAATCCCTACTACTGGGATCGTGCCAATACTCGTTTGACCAAAGTGACCTTTGTGCCCATCAACCAGGAATCTAACGCCGCTAAGCGCTATCTGGCGGGGGATATTGATATCACCGAATCGTTCCCGAAACCGATGTACCAGAAATTGCTCAAGGATTTACCGGGACAGGTATATACGCCGGAGCAGTTGGGCACTTACTACTATGCCTTCAATACCCAGCGTTTGCCGATGAGTGATGCGCGCATCCGCAGGGCACTTTCTTATGCGATAGATCGCAAGATCATTGCCGAGAAAGTGCTCGGCACGGGAGAGAAACCTGCATACCGCTTCACGCCGGATGTCACCGCCGGGTTTACGCCGGAGCCTAACCAGTTACAGCAGTACTCGCAGGAAGAGTTGGATATGCAAGCCAAAGCGCTGATGGCGGCGGCAGGCTATGGGCCAGGTCGCCCATTGACGCTGTCGTTGCTGTATAACACGGCGGAAAATCATCAGAAAATTGCTATCGCCATCGCCTCGATGTGGAAGCAAAAGCTGGGCGTCAACGTCAAGTTGACCAATCAGGAGTGGCAAACCTATATCAATAGCCGCAACAGCGGTGATTTTGATGTGATTCGCGCCTCATGGGTGGGGGACTACAATGAAGCCTCGACGTTTCTGTCCTTGCTGACCTCCACGCACAGTGGAAATATTGCGCGTTTTCACAGTGCGGATTACGATCGCGTGGTCAATGATGCCAGCCTAAAAACCGATGCTGCGGCGCGTAACGCGCTGTATAACCAGGCCGAAAATTTGCTGCTGGATGCCGCGCCTATCGCCCCTATCTATCAATATACCAACGGACGGTTGATCAAACCCTGGGTCAAAGGTTATCCCATCACCAACCCCGAAGATGTGGCTTACAGCCACACCCTCTACATCTTGAAGCATTGATCCTGACAGTCAGCGATTAGGCAGCCCGTTTTGCGCGGGCTGCCTACGGCTAGCGAACGACAAGCACCGAACAGGTGGCGTGTCGCACCACGGCGGCCGCGTTGGAGCCCAGTAAAAAGGTTGTGGCGCTGGGGCGGTGGGAGCCTATGATGATGAGGTCAGCACCGAGTGAATCAGCAAGCTTCAGGATTTGCTCCTTGGGCGTACCGGTCATGATGTGCGGCATAATCCTGTCTTCCGGCAGGTTAAAACGCTTGATGACCTCGGTAAATGCCGTGCTAGTGTTGCGTTTCATCTCCTCAATATCGGGCAGCCCGGCAGGATAGGTAACACCAAGGGTGGTGTAATAGGGGAACGAAGGGATCACGGTAAGAAAGTGCACGTAGGTGTCATGTAACTTCGCCAACGCTTCTACGTGCGCAACAACGCGTTGCGTTAATTCATTTTCAGATATGTCGATGGGAACGAGCACGGTCTTATACATATCACCTCCTGTTCATCATCTGATGTGGAAACAAGAGCTCATTTACACTGTAGCGGATTTTGGCAAACCGGCAGTGACATGTGTCAAAAATGTGCTATTCAACGATGATGCTAACGTGCAACGATCGGGCGCGATTTTGTTACTGATTGAATTTGCGAAAAATCTAATTATCGCTAGGCTTTAGCTGTTGTAAAACCGTTACGGTATGACTGTCAGCGTAATGGCCGCGGGAGAGAAAAACATGAAGCCGTTTGAAGGAAAAGTATTGCAGGATTCAGAGGCGGTTCATGCCTACCAGTTGGATGGGAAGGGCGGAATCAAACCGATTTCAGCCGAGGGAGTAGTGGATAGCACCGCGCCTTGCTGGCTGCACTTGGATTACAGCCTGCCCGGCAGTGCGCGCTGGTTGAATGAAACCCCATTGCTGCCTGACGGTATTCGGAATTTACTGGCCGGAGAGAGTGCTCGCCCTCGGGTTACGCGCCTGGGGGAGGGGACGCTCATCACCCTGCGCAGCATTAATCTCAATGCTGATTCGCGTCCTGACCAGTTGGTGGCCGTGCGAGTGTTTATTACGGATACGCTGATTATCTCAACGCGCCGTCGTAAAATTGCTGCCATCAATGATGTGCTGACGGATTTGCAAGAGGGCAATGGCCCAACTGACAGCGGAAGCTGGCTGGTTTGCGTGGCGGAAGCGCTGACAGACCAAACCAGTGAATTTATCGACGATCTGCACGAAAAAATCATCGATCTTGAAGACGATTTGCTGGAGCAGAAAATTCCGGCGCGCGGTACGTTGGCATTGATTCGCAAGCAGTTGATTGTGCTACGGCGCTACATGACACCTCAACGCGATGTTTTTTCCCGTCTTTCGGGCGAACGCCTTGCCTGGATGGGGGATGACGATCGCCGCAGGATGCAGGAAATCGCTGAACGCCTTGGGCGCGGGTTGGACGATCTGGACGCCAGCGTCGCCCGTACCACCGTACTGGCTGATGAAATTACTTCACAGATGACAGAGGCGCTGAATCGACGTACTTACAGCATGTCAGTGTTGGCCATGATATTTTTGCCAACCACCTTCTTAACCGGGCTGTTTGGCGTCAATCTGGGCGGGATTCCGGGCGGTGGTTCATCCATGGGATTTATCACTTTCTGCGTGATGTTGATCGTCTTGGTGGGGGGCGTTGCCCTGTGGTTAAAGCGCAGTAAATGGCTATGAAATTTTCCAACGAGTTACTGCGTCTGCTATCACAATATGTTGAGTGTCTTCAAAAAAAATTGAATATATTGAGAAATATCAACATTTCCTGCATTCAGGTACGGCACTATCACTCTCGCAGGTGAATGCAACGTCAAGCGATGGGCGTTGCGCTCCATATTGTCTTACTTCCTTTTTTGAATTACTGCATAGCACAATTGATTCACACCATGCCGACGTTTATGTCGGCATTTTTTTTGCCTGAAAGTCAGACGGGCACCGTAGTGCCCTGACATTATTTGACTTCGATAACATTAAGGCGCTCAGGCTCGGCAACGGCATCGTCCTCGGGTTGCCAACCGACTGGCTGGAGCGGAAGCGTTTCACGATCAAATGCTAAATCGCCACCGTCAACCACTTCACCGCCGTGCTGGATCCCCTTGAAATCGAAAAGATGATGATCGGCCAAATGGGAAGGCACGACGTTTTGCATGGCGGTGAACATGGTCTCAATACGGCCGGGATGACGTTTATCCCAATCGCGCAGCATGTCTTTGATCACCTGACGTTGCAAGTTGGGCTGCGATCCGCACAAGTTGCAGGGGATAATTGGGAACGCGCGCGCGTCAGCAAAACGTTCGATATCTTTCTCGCGACAGTAGGCCAGCGGACGGATCACCACGTGTTTGCCGTCGTCACTCATCAGTTTCGGCGGCATGCCTTTTAGCTTGCCACCGTAGAACATGTTGAGAAACAGCGTTTGCAGCATATCGTCACGGTGGTGACCCAGCGCAATTTTGGTGGCGCCCAACTCGGTAGCCGTGCGGTAGAGAATACCGCGGCGCAGCCGTGAACACAGTGAGCAGGTGGTTTTCCCCTCAGGGATTTTTTCCTTCACAATGCCGTAGGTGTTCTCTTCGACAATCTTGTATTCAACGCCGAGGCTGTCCAGATACTGCGGCAAAATATGCTCAGGAAAACCCGGCTGTTTCTGATCGAGGTTGACGGCGACCAGTGAAAAATTCACAGGAGCGCTCTGTTGCAGATTACGCAGTATTTCCAGCAGCGTGTAGCTGTCTTTACCACCGGAGAGACACACCATAATGCGGTCGCCCTCTTCAATCATATTGAAGTCAGCGATCGCTTCGCCCACGTTGCGGCGTAAACGCTTTTGCAGCTTGTTGAGATTGTATTGTTGCTTTTGATTAACTTGTTGATTTTCTTGCATTTTATCTTGTTCCTACACCCGTAAGGGGCACCAAAGGGGCAAAACGATTCACAGCGCGAGTTTCCGATTCAGCATGCCAACCTGATCTTCATTCATGTCTTCAATCCATTTTCCGTAGATCTCATACACCCTTTGCGCGTTTTCATGTCCCATTTGGCTTGCAATAAACGAAGGGTTTGCACCTGCCGAGAGTAACCAGCAAGCATAAGTATGGCGCGTATGGTACGGATTACGGCGACGAATGCCAGATCGTTTTACAGCAGTGTTCCACAATGATCCCATGGTGCCGCATGAGTAACTGATTTTTTGCTCGCCATTACGTACTCGTGGTAGAAAAACGAAGCGTAAACGTTGGATTTCAGTTAGACCATATTCTCTGTGGTGATAGACAATATCGTTGGTACGCTTGTTCCCCATGATTTTCATTTGAGACAGAAGTGCTTCTCAAGCTGGTTTGAGTAAGGTGACTGTACGGATGCCTGCTTGAGTTTTAGGTGGGCCAAAGTGCCCGAGGATGGTTAAATTACGTGAGATATGGATAACACCTGCATCCAGGTCGATATCTTCCCAGGCCAATGCGGCTAACTCACCATGGCGTAGCCCTGTATAACCGTTATAGCGCCCAACGCGAATTCTACGCGACACCAGAATGCTTTCCCTGGTCGGCACCGATCATGTTCTGGTTGGTGACGGATATGCACTGCGCCATGCTTCAGTACAACCACTCCGCCGGCGAACTGCGCAAAGTGGCTGAGTGCCTGTTGAAGCAATGGTAAAAGAAAATCCTGGCGGGGCAGCCTAGCTGAAAACACATTGAAACGCATTGCGCGCGGCATTCAACGGTTCGTGCTGGATAATCCGACGCCGTTTATCGTGAAGTGCAACCATACCAGTACAAAGACGAAATACGATTGTTTCCGTGGTCAGTCATTGACTGAGCCGTTGCAGACCATTACCAAGACCCATGGGTAACCGCGGCCACGGCCTTTAGGATTCTGCCCATGGCGGTAAGCCAGAGCAGACTGACAACGTGGGCAATGAACGGTAATGTTGACCATGAGAAATCATCAAAAGCGGGGGGTTATACATCAACTTCAACTAATTGAAGGCATTGCCGAAATAAGAACCATTAGCGTTTTATTTATTTACCCTTCATAAAAAGAATAAATAACAGAACAACCCAGTGGTGTAAGAAAATATTTCTGATACAAGGCAAATCATCAATCCATTGTTTTATAAGATGTTATGAAAAAACAACAAAAGATCTTGTATTAAATCTTTCGCTTTTATTGCCGATACTCTTTTATCACGCCAGGGGATTTACATTAAAAAGAGGTTATATGTTTAAACAAATAAAAGTTGTCACCATCCTTGTTGCTGTATTGCTGCTGTTAGGCTTCTTACAGTTAGTCACCGGGGCTGTTTCTGTTCGTGCATTAACCAATGACAAAGATAATTTTCTTGTTGCACAAAGTTCGAACCTTAATGTTTCTACCTTCACCGATGCATTAATGCAGTTAAACCAATCTCGAGCGACCATTACCAATTTGATTCACAATACGCAATCTGCTGCGGATAAGAACACGAATGCTGATGTTGAAATCAGCAAAAGTTTAATCATCAGCGCTGATAATTTATTCAAAAAGTACAAAAGCATCCCCAATACACCAGGGCTTGATAATAGACTGTCGCAAAAAATTGAAGATGACTTTACTGCATACTATACACAGTTAAAAAGTTTACTGGATGCATTAAACGCAAACAATGCAGGTCAGATAAGTGCTCTAAATCAAGGAGTCTTTGAAAAAAATACCGCCGTTATGAAAACATATCGCGAATGGCGTGATGTGCAAACCGAAATTTCCCAGCGTGGCGCAACAGAAAGTCAAAAGGCATTCGATACTGTGCTGACTCTACTTGGCGTTATTATGGTCATCGTTATCTTGGTGATTATTTTAAGCTGGGTAAGCATACAACGCACCCTTTTACATCCGCTGCATAATATTATGGATCATATAAAATCAATCGCCAGCGGCGACCTTACACTGTCCATCGATAATGCGGGTCGAAATGAAATGGGCCAGTTGGGCACGAACCTAAAGAATATGCAGCAAGAGTTAATTAAAACGGTCAGTGCGGTCAGAGACAGTTCGGACTCCATTTATACGGGGGCTGGCGAGATTGCATCGGGCAGTAACGACCTCTCTTCGCGCACAGAACAACAGGCCGCATCATTGGAAGAAACGGCAGCCAGCATGGAACAACTGACCGCTACCGTAAAACAAAACTCTGACAATGCCCGCCAGGCATCCAAACTGGCACAAGAAGCGTTAGGTATAGCAGGAAAAGGCGGGGAAGTCGTCAACAGTGTCGTTAATACAATGAGCGATATCTCCACCAGTTCAAAACAGATCGCCCATATTACGGCTGTTATTGACGGTATTGCTTTCCAGACAAATATTCTGGCATTGAATGCCGCGGTAGAAGCCGCTCGTGCAGGTGAGCAAGGGCGAGGTTTTGCCGTTGTTGCAGGTGAAGTTCGCACGTTGGCACAGCGCAGCGCCCAAGCGGCAAAAGAAATTAAATCGCTCATTGACGATTCCGTGAATCGCGTTGCCACAGGCTCAAACCAGGTCCAGGAAGCTGGCAACACAATGAGTGAAATTGTTAACTCCGTTACGCGCGTCGCGGATATCATGGGCGAAATTGCCTCTGCTTCTGATGAACAAAGCAGAGGTATAGATCAAGTCGGTGAGGCAGTAGCGCAGATGGACAGTGTAACTCAGCAAAATGCGGCGCTTGTTGAAGAATCAGCCACCGCAGCCGCCGCATTGGAAGAGCAAGCTCAACACCTCAAAGACGCGGTGTCCGCATTTAAACTCACGAACAGTCGTACGTCGAGCAGTCAGAAAAATGTCTCACCGTCACCATTACTTATCCACCAATCAACGATAAAATCTGCCGATAAAACGGCAAACGCAAACTGGGAACAGTTCTAATGCACAGCACCTGCACGCCGTTGGCTTCGTCTGCTTATGGTGAAGTGTCGCTACGATAGGGCAGGCAATGGGGCTATCACCCAAGATGCTCAATCATATCGTGCAGGGTTATACCGGCACTCAGGGCGCTTACGTGCTGGGTGCCGGTAACATTGTGGCGCGGCAATTCACCGATGTCGGGGAAACACCCGCGTTGCGGTTGGATGAACTGCCGGTGATTAAATCCTTTCTGCGCGGCGCTGATCCGGCTAACTACCCAGTTTGCCGACGATTTCTATCACATGATGAGCCAGGCCAACCAGATTAACCGCACGATTAATGCTTACCGAGAGCAGGGGCGTAGCGATGATGCGCGTGCGCTACAAGAAGACAATCGCGGGTTACTGTCCAAACGCTAGGCGCTGACACGAACCCAGAAGGCGATCCGCCAGTTGAATGACCGTGCGCATTGACCGCACGCTGAACGCGGAGGAGAAGCGCGAGCGTATCGATCGCATGATGGGGCAGCGCAATAAGCTGTATCAACAGGCGGTGGAGCGAGTGCATCCGTATTTTGATGAGTAACTCATCCGAGTGCCATTTTCATCACTATAATCAGTGGTGGCTAAACAAAGACCACTTATTTGATAGGGACTCTGGTATGAAAAAAATAATAATTGCCGTTCTAACTACTTGGTGTTTATTGATGACGACGGGCAGTGTTTGGGCTCACTCTGGCGGCACCGATGCAAATGGCTGTCACACCAACCATAAAACAGGAGACTACCACTGCCACAATAGAAAATAGCCGTTAGCTCATCCGGTTCCTGACGCACATCACCAGCGTCAGGAATGCAATAAAGCCAATAATTCCTAAAATAATGCTTCCCTCACTGTTCAAATCCATACGACATTTCCCGGTGATCACCAACGCTGAAATCCCAAACGGCACGGCAAAAACGGATGCACGGTCATCATAACCGCAGCGAGAATCAAGCAAATAATGAAAGCAGTGGATGACATGAATTGTCCTTATTCTCAGGGGTAAAAAAGGGGCAAAACACCGTAATAAGGGCAAAAAAAGGGTAAGAATTGAGCAATAAAAGGTAGCTTAGTGGTACTAAGATGGGCTCTCTAATACGCTGATATATAGACAATAAATTGAAAATTTAAGTGTTTATATATCAGCATTCAGCTTGTTGAGGTTGTATTGTTGCTTTTGGTTCAGCGCCTGCTGTTGGTTAGGCGATAGCGCTTGATTACTTTGCTGTTCTTGATGCATGTCAATAGTGCTCGTGTGTCGCCTACGCAGGCGTGATGGTGCGAACGTTGCAGGGGGCAAAGTGTAGCATTAATGCGAAGGCGTTGTTGACCGGAAGGCGGCAGTCAGGCACAAAAAAAGCTGCCGTAGCAGCTTTTTCATATAATCAGGTGCTTAGAAAAAGCCGCCTTTCGGAGCATTTTCGAATAATTTGATATAAGAATCGAGGATGTCTTTAAAGAAAGCGCGAATTTTCATTTTTGACTCCGTATGCGTTAATCAGTTGGCGATATCTATTCTTGCCTTGTTGCTGTCTATAATATGACTCTCGTCACATAATGCAAGTTTTTTGTGATGTATATCGCAAATTTACCACATCGCCATTCCGCCCGTCGGGCAGAAAAATGATAGTGCGGATGGCGTGAGCTACCGTGAAACACAAACGGTATCAGCGTGAAAACCACAGCGTAGTGAGAACAAAAAACGTAATGAAAATAAAAATAAGTAATGGAGCCAATGAATGAAAGGGTATCAGTGGCTATTGGTCGGTATCGGCGCCGTGCTGGTAACCGCATGCAGCAGTGACAATCATCAGGCCGCGCAGAGCGAGGCCAATGCGCTAAGCCGGAATGAGACAGCATTACTGCTGAAAAGCAGCTCTCCGGCAGAGGTTAATTGTACATTGGCAGGCGGCACGATGGCGCAGTCTCGGCAATTAAACGGCAGTAATATCGGCACTTGCCAGTTAGCCAACGGTAAACGTTGTGATGAATCATCGTTACTGAACGGGATGTGTCCGGCGGGTTAAGTGTCTATTGCCCGCCGGTCAGGGTTATACGTCCAACAGATTAGGGCAGGACTCGCCTTGGGCGAGTTGCTTGATGTTGCTCAGGGTGGTTTGAGAAATACTGAGCAAGGCCTCTTCGGTCAAAAAGGCCTGATGACCAGTGAACAACACGTTGTGACAGGAGGATAAACGACGGAACACGTCGTCCTGAATCACATCGTTGGATTTATCAATAAAGAACAGGTCGCGTTCGTTTTCATACACATCCATCCCGAGCGCGCCAATCTTTTGCTGCTTCAAGGCGTCAATGGCTGCCTGTGAGTCAATCAACCCACCGCGGCTGGTATTGACGATCATCACACCCTCTTTCATTTGCGAAAAGGCATCGGCATTTAACAGATGGTGATTCTCCGGCGTCAGCGGGCAGTGCAGAGAAATGACATCAGACTGCGCATACAGCGTGTGCAAATCAACGTACTGCGCGCCCAACTCCAACGCCTGAGGATTCGGATAGGGATCGAAGGCCAACAGCTTCATGCCGAATCCTTTCAGGATACGCATGGTCGCGATGCCTATTTTCCCTGTGCCGACGATCCCTGCTGTGCGCTGATGCATATTGAATCCAATCAGGCCTTCGAGAGAGAAATTAGCATCGCGGGTACGCTGGTAGGCGCGATGAATGCGGCGGTTAAGGCTGAGCATCAGTCCAACGGCGTGCTCGGCAACGGCCTCGGGTGAATAGGCGGGCACACGCACCACGTTAATGCCTAACGCTTTTGCGGCATCCAGATCCACGTTATTAAACCCAGCGCAGCGCAGAGCGAGGGTTTTTACGCCTAACTGTGCCAGTTCGGTCAGCACCTCGCGGCCGCCGTCATCGTTGACAAAAATGCATACCGCCTGACTGCCCACCGCCGTTTTGGCCGTTTGCGCGCTTAACATAAAATCAAAAAACTCGAGCTGGTAACCAAACTGCTGGTTCGCTTTTTCCAAAAATTTACGGTCGTACTGCTTGGTGCTGTAAATAGCGATTTTCATCACGCGTCTCTCCGCAAGAATACTTCCGCTACGTTAGCAAGAAAACCAGGGCGAGACAAACCACCGACGGCCCTGTCGCGGTGGTTTGCTGAAAAATAAAGCACAGAAAAATCAGGTCATTATCTGCGCACCGTGCTGAATACAGAAACAGCATCTGCCATGGTGGAAATCTGCTTTTCCAGACAGCCGATCGCGGAGCTGGAGTGGGTGGCCAGCAGCGTGTTTTGGCGCGTTAACTCGTCAATGTTATTTACCGCATCAGTAATTTGATTAAGTCCGATGGATTGTTCCTGGGTTGCCAGACTGATCTGGCTCACCAACTGTGTGACCTGCTGCACCTGAGTGAGAATATTCCCCATCGAATCACTGGTGTGGTGTACCAGTTTGTCGCTACGGCTGATGTTATCGATGGTGGTATCAATAATGCTCGCAATGTCCTTGGCGGCGGTCGCACTGCGCTGCGCCAGCGTGCGCACTTCGGCGGCCACCACGGCAAAACTTCTGCCCTGATCGCCAGCATGCGCGGCTTCCACGGCGGCGTTGAGCGCCAGGATATTGGTTTGAAAGGAAAGATTGTCCAGCACGTTAATAATATCGTTAATCGCCTGACTGGACTGCGTCATGGTATCCATCGTGCTGGCAACTTGCTGCACCGCTTTTCCACCCACGTCAACGGCGCTGTTGGCATCCATTGCACACTGCGAAGCCATGTGGGAGGCGGTCGCGTTATGCTTGACGGTAGCGGTCAACTGTTCCATCGATGCTGCCGTATTTTGCAGGCTTTGCGCCGTATCCTCGCAACGCTGGCTTAACGTCAGGTTGTCATGAGCGATAGCACCGCAGGCGCTACGGACTTCCCTGAGTTGCCCGTTCACGTCATCCACAAAGGTGCGAAAATTCATGCCTGATTGATTGACGGCCCGCAGCAGCATGCCAACTTCATCGACACGATTTAATTGAAAATGGTTATCTGCCTGTCCCGAGGCGGAGTTAATAGCCTGAGACAAAATCTTTTCTAGCGGAGCGGCAATGTGTCGTACCAGAAACTCACTGGCA
Organism: Candidatus Symbiopectobacterium sp. NZEC135; assembly: GCF_025962695.1. Lineage (NCBI taxonomy): Bacteria > Pseudomonadati > Pseudomonadota > Gammaproteobacteria > Enterobacterales > Enterobacteriaceae > Symbiopectobacterium > Candidatus Symbiopectobacterium sp. NZEC135. Next base: position 70,930 of record NZ_JAGFPF010000007.1, read on the forward strand.
AGTAGGGTAGCAAAAAAGAAAGACAACAAAAAAACGGTGAGCGATGGGGTAACGGGGGTAGTCATGAATAAAGCGGCTAGCGTAAAAAGAAACAGCATTGAAAGGTAACTGCGAATACGCCAGCGCAACGGAATCACTTTGCCGATGCTGAGGAATTTGAGCGGCCCGGTAAAAATCAATATTCCCTGGTAAAGGGTTCTGTTGGTGAGTTTACCTTCATTCATGTCCCGATACAGCGCGCTGGTCTGTTGAATGTCCTCTTGTTCGACAGGGGTGCGCACGGACATGAATCCCGCCAATTCACCTTCTTTCATGAGCGGCGTAGAGCTGGCTTTAACCCAGTAATAATCACCATTTTTCCGCCGGTTCTTTACCACCGCAGTCCAGAGTTTTCCGGCTTGCAGGGTGCGCCACATATCGGCAAATGCCATGGGGGGCATATCGGGATGTCGCACAATATTGTGCGGCTGCTGAAGAATTTCATCGGCGCTGTAACCGCTGGCGGTAATAAAGTCGTCATTCGCGTAGGTAATATGTCCGGTCGGTGTGGTAACCGACATTAATTTGGCTTTTTTATCTAATGGATACTGAATGTCGCTTACAGGAAAGTTCTTTCGCATTTGCCAATCCTTTTCGTTAATGCCAATACGACAGCGATAAAGATTCGAATGATGACGACAATACACATAACCCCGCTCAGACTGACCAGAAAATGCCGGAAACCGTGAGGAGGCTAATGACTTTTTTGTGATAAGGGTGATACCAGATAAATAACAAAAAATGACCCTATTTATTATAGGCGACGTCCAGAATTTTGAAGGGCGCTACCACGTTTTTCGTGTGAGAAAAAAAGGCCGGATAGTGACCCTATCCGGCTGCAAAACGCAGGTTTAACGCGAGGCGTTGAAAACGGAAATGGCGCGGGTCATATCGGCAATCTGCCGCTCCAATTGATCGGTCGCGCTGTGAGACTGGCTGGCTAATACAGTATTTTGATGGGTCAACTCATCAATCTTGGTGACTGCGCTATTGATCTGGTTCAATCCGTGTGACTGCTCCTGCGTAGCCAGGCTGATCTCTTGCATCAAATTGGTGACACGTTGCACCTGTTGCAGGATGTTCCCCATGGACGTGTGGGTATGAGAAACCTGATGTTCACCGGCGCGGATGGTGTTGAGCGTCTCATCAATGATGGCGGCGATGTCACGCGCCGAGGCGGCGCTCTTTTGCGCCAACGAGCGTACTTCACCGGCTACCACGGCAAAACTTCGCCCCTGTTCTCCAGCATGTGCGGCTTCCACGGCAGCGTTCAACGCCAAAATATTGGTCTGGAAGGCAAGGTCATCAAGTACGCTAATAATATCGGTAATGCGTGCGCTGGACTGGGTGATTGCCGCCATGGTCGCAGACACCTGACCCACTGCCTCCTCACTGCTGTTGACCGCGCGATTGACATCCTGTGTGAAATGAGACGCTTGCAATGTGGCATCCGCATTGCTTTTAATGGTGGCGGTGAGTTGTTCTACGGATGCCGCCGTCTGTTGCAAATTGTCTTCGGTGTCTTCGCAGCACTGAGACAGCGTATGATTACCCTGTGCGATATCTCGACAGGCCGCATTCAGCGCTTGCAGGTTGCTGTTGACGTCGTCAACGAAGGTACGAAAGTTCAGGCCAGATTGGTTGACTGCTCGCATCAGCATACCTATCTCATCGACACGGTCCAGTTGTTCCATAGAATCTGCCTGACCGGCGGCGGCGCGCATCGCCTGCTGTAAAATGTGTGCAAGCGGCGCGGCTACTTGACGAACTAATAATTCGCACCCCGCGATGGAACTGGCAGCAAGCAGCCCCAGCCATAAGGGCGCAGAAGGGGTTGCGTGTAGGGCTGCGCCCGCCAGCGACAGGGGTAACAAACTGCACAGCAGAAAGCAGATACGTATACGCCAGCGCAGGGGTAAGGTTTTTGTCAGGTTTAACCATCCCCACAGGCCACGATAAACTAACAGACCCTGAAAAAAGGTTTGGCGCGTCAGTTTACCGCGGTTGACCCGGTCATACAGGGCTTCAGCCTGGGCGATTTCTTCTTGGGTGGCAGCAATCCGCACTGACATGTACCCCGTAAGCCGATCGCCTTTTTTTAACGGCGTAGTGCTCGATTTTACCCAGTAGAATTCGCCATTTTTGCGGCGATTTTTGACGATACCTGTCCAAATATTGCCCTTCTTTAGGGTGTCCCACATATCCGCGAACGCAGATGGCGGCATATCCGGGTGTCGGATAATATTATGGGGCTCCCCCATCAGTTCATCGGCGTGGTAGCCGCTTACCTGGATAAAATCTTTATTGGCGTAAGTAATAAAGCTACCGGGTGTAGTCACAGACATAAGCCGTGTCTCAGCGTCCAATGGATAGCGCTGCGAGAGGATGGGAAGATTTTTGCGCATGACATAGTCCTTTAAGTACAAATTCCGAGTACAGCGTGGCTCACACAAGAAACGCATTACCTAACCTGAATGCTGTAACCCGTGGCCGTGGCACTTTTATGCTTATCACCGTGCCTTAAGCCTGCGATGATTTTGGTGCTAAAGCATTGCAGCTTTTACACATAAGTAAATATTTTATCACTAATCTGTAAGTAATATGTGCGCTGAATGGTGCAAGGCGTGACTGAATGGGTTAATGAATGTTAATAATTAAGAACTGTGAACATGTCTGGACAGGTGAAGAAAACTGCTCCCGATCGGATTCCCAATGAGAAAGTGTCTGTTTGCCGCAGGGAGCGCCATGCTGCTTGTACTGGTTATCTGGTACACCTCACCCCAGTGGCTGGCTGCTGCGGCGAGGAGCGTATTGCCTGAAGGCGCTTCCTTTACGTTGAAATCGCGTCCTGTCTGGCACCAGGGTGTGAACACTGCGGGCGTGCGCATTGCGGTGGGCGACTGCGTGCTACTTGATGTCGATAACGTTCAGTTCGCGCGCGCGCAGCAGCGCTGGCGCGTGGACATTGATCGCTTCACGCTGGACACCACCTGCCTGCCAGCATCCTCCGCTGACGCCGAACCCGCGTTACTGGCACCGTGGCAGGCGCGGCTGTTCGCGGCTGACATTAACATCGGGCGTCTGGCGATTTTGCCGTGGGACAGCTATGCCGGGCAGGTGCATCTGGTGATTGACCGCCAACAGCAATCTTTGCGCTACCACAGTGAACTGTTATCGCTGACGGCAAAAGTGGAAGGTGCGCATTTTACGCTGGAGAGCGCGGAGTTCTCTGCACCGAATGTCGCTTCTCGTCTGGTGCTGCGCGGTGAGGCCGAACTGGCGGAGAGCGTGTCGCAGCCGCCGTTGCGTGGCGCGTTGCAAGGGCGGATGGAAAGCGGCAGTATCCCCGAGCCGCTCACATTGGCACTGAACTGGCAGGGAACGCAAGGGGTGCTGCATTTGGAGACGCAACATGACGACTCGCCACTGGTGTCGCTGCCGTGGAAAATGAGCCCGGATCGTATCGATATCGAAAACGGTGTCTGGCGCTGGCCTTACGCCGCACAACCTTTGTCCGGTAATGTCTCGATGACCCTGCACGACTGGCGCGATGGTTGGCAGCAGACGCGCATTGATGCTCGCTTGAATATGCTGACGCAAGGGCATAACGGCAGGGCCAACGCCGTGCTAGTGCTGGGGCCGGGGCGATTGGGGTTAATCGACAGCGCCTTACGTTTTCAGCTTACCGGACAGGCCAATCTGGCCGACATCTCGTTGAGTGCTACCATTCCCGGCGAGATTCGCGGTTCTGTTCTCAACCCAACGCTGGCGCTGCTGCCGGGATCGCTACTGCGTGCCTGGGGGCGACCGTCGGCGCAGACAGTGCTGGACGAGGCGCGCTGGCCACTGGCCGGTGTGCGCGTGAATGCCAACGGCGTGAATGGCCGGTTACAGGCGATCGTCCGCGCGCAGGATCGCTACTGGGGACGCATTGCACTGCACCTGGATGGGCAAGCCCAAGATTTCTGGCCGGACAAGGGGCGCTGGCAGTGGCGCTATTGGGGCGAAGGACGGCTGCCGCCGCTCGGGAGTCAGTGGGATGTCGCCGGGCATGGCCGCTGGGAAGATTCGCTTATCACGGTTGAGCAACTCTCCAGTGGGTTGGACCAGTTGCGCTATGGTCGCGTGCTGGCACACCAACCGCGTTTAACCCTGACTGCACCCTTGCAGTGGCAACGTAAAGCCGGGGAGGAACATTTCACCGGTGCATTGCACTTGACCTCGCAGCGGGTTGATCTGGGGGAAGGCGGATACCTTCCTCCCTCGCAGTTGCTGTTTAGCGTCGAGGGGCGTAGCCCATCGAGTTTCCAATGGCAGGGCGATCTCAATGCAGAAGCGATTGGCCCGGTAGCACTGCGTGGCCGCTGGGATGGTGAACGTCTGCGTGGTATGGGATGGTGGGCGGCACAGCCGCTCACCGTGTTTCAGCCACTGCTGTCGCCAAAACTGAACATCAACGTCCGCTCGGGGGAATTTTATGCGCAGGTGGCCTTTTCAGCTGCGCGTCAACAGGGCTTCAGTGCTGGCGGGCACTGGGTGGTGAAAAATGGCAGCGCCTGGCTACCGGATGGGGAAGTGCGCGGCGTCAATTTTGTCTTGCCGTATCGTTTTGCGCAGCACCAGTGGGAATTCGGTGTCAGGCACCCCGTTACGCTGCATATCGACAAACTGGTCAGCGTCTTCACCATGCAGGATATTCATCTGGCATTGCAGGGCGCGTATCCTTTCAGTGAGCGCAATCCTCTGATTTTGTCACAGGCGGAGATGGGCGTGCTCGGAGGGCGAGTCAGTCTTTCTGCGCTGCGATGGCCGCTGCGCGATCCGGTACTGTTCACCGTCGAGGGGGTTGACCTGAGTGAACTGGTGACCGCACTGAAGATAAAGCAGTTTGCGCTTTCAGGAAAAATGAGCGGCGTACTGCCGCTGGATTTCACCGACCCGAACAAGATGATTACACGCGGACAGCTGCGTAACGACAAGTCACTCACGCTGCGTCTTGACCAACAGTTGGCCGATGAGCTGGCGCAACGTAACATGGCGCAAGGTGCCGTGGTGAACTGGCTGCGTTATCTGGAAATCAGCCGTGCTTATGCGTCTGTGGATATGACGCCGCAAGGTGAAATGGCGCTGATGGCGCATATTGAAGGCAAGAACTCGACGCGTAGCAGCCAAAAACCGGTCATACTTAACTACCGCCACTGGCAGGATCTGAACCAGCTTTGGCAAAGCCTGCGCTTTGGCGGCACCGTGCAGGACACATTAGAGCAACGAGCCAATGAACGAGAATAAATTCAGGAAGTTAGGCAGTGCGCGCACGCGACGTCATTCCGTCTGCGCGCCTTACGCAGTTGCAAGCCTGCTGACGTTGTTGCTGGCAGGCTGTGTACCGCGCATTGAGGTGGCTGCACCGACCACACCGATCACCATCAACATGAACGTTCGGGTGGAGCATGACATCACTATTCGTGCTGATAAGGACGCCACGCGATTGCTGGAAACCGGTAACAACGCGGCGGCGGAGGCGGTGAGTGAAAGCGCCAGCCGGGTTGAAACCACAACCCGAGAACAAACGCGTGCACAAACGGTGGTCACGCCTGCGGCAGCGCAGGGGCGCTGAAAGCAAAAAAAAAGCGCGTCGAAAGACGCGCAGTAGCTAGCCAAACACACAATATTGAGACAGGGTAGTAATGATGAATCTGGGGGCCTGATGGCGTATTCGCCATCAGGGAGCGGCATGAAAAGGTTACGCTGCCGCCAGTGAAGAAAGCTGTGCTTTTGCCGTTTTGGTCGCTTTCTGAGCAACGTCTGGGCCGTAGCCGTAACCTTCTGCAAACACAAATTCCACGTTGGTAATGCCGATAAAGCCCAGGAACAGACGCAGGTACGGTTCCAGCAGGTCAGACGGGGTGCCTTTGTGAATGCCGCCACGGCTGGTCAGCACGATAGCGCGTTTGCCTTTCACCAGACCTTCCGGGCCTTGTTCGGTGTAGCGGAACGTCACACCGGCACGGGCAACCAGGTCAAAATAGTTTTTCAACTGGGTCGGGATATTGAAGTTGTACATCGGTGCAGCCAGTACCACCACGTCATGCGCCTGCAATTCTGCAATCAGGGTATCAGACAGTGCCAGTGCTTCTTGTTGACGCGGTGTCAACGGCGCATCGGAAGGACGCAGTGCGCCCACCAGTTCACCATCCAGCACCGGAATCGGATTGGCTGCAAGGTCACGCACGGTCAGGGTATCGTTCGGATGCGCGGCTTGCCATTCGGCAACGAAGTGATCCGCCAGTTGGTTTGACTGGGAATACCCTGCCAGAATGCTGGATTTCAGAACTAGTACTTTGCTCATTGTGTCATTCCTTTTCTCGTTTGGATGGGGTACGTCTTGTCATTGCCCCCGGATGACTAGCATCTTATGCAGTGTACCAACAGGTTGAAAGTGCAATATTTCGAGGGCATTGTTCGATTTTATTGAACAAGAGAAAAAAGGCAGGGTGATAACAGCCGCGCTGGCATGTGATAACATGCCCGCCGAATGATAAAACGCAGGTGCAGAGGCAGCCTGCGTAGCGCGTGCGCGATATACGTTTGAGGAACAGGATTGTGACATCACCCCTTACAGCATTGTCATCTCAGTTGGATGAGCTCATGTTGCGCGACAGGTTGCGCCTGCAACGCCGTTTACAGGGGGCGGCGAAAGTGCGTAACTCACAGGCGCAAGCCGCTATTGCGCAGGAACTGGGGGTAGAGATCGCTACGGCGCAAACGCGCGTTGCGCTGCGTCGGGCCAGTTGTCCTGCCATCAGCTACCCACCCGAATTACCGGTAAGTCAGAAGCGTGACGAGATTTTACGTGCGGTACGCGATCACCAGGTGGTGATCGTTGCCGGTGAAACCGGCTCGGGCAAAACCACCCAGTTGCCGAAAATCTGCCTGGAACTGGGGCGTGGCGTCAGAGGTATGATTGGTCATACCCAGCCGCGCCGTCTGGCCGCGCGCGCCGTGGCGGATCGCATTGCCGCCGAGTTGGACACGCCACTGGGTGGCTGTGTCGGCTATAAAGTGCGCTTTAACGATCAGGTGGGGGAAACGTCACTGGTGAAGTTGATGACCGACGGTATCTTGCTGGCTGAAATTCAGCAAGATCGGTTATTGATGCAGTATGACACCATCATCATCGATGAGGCGCATGAACGTAGCCTGAACATCGATTTCATTCTGGGTTATCTGCGGCAACTGTTGCCAAAACGCCCGGATCTCAAGGTCATTATCACGTCGGCGACCATTGATCCTGAGCGTTTTTCGCGCCATTTCGGCAATGCGCCGATCGTGGAAGTGTCAGGGCGTACCTATCCGGTGGAAGTGCGCTATCGTCCGGTGGTCGAAGAGGCCGATGACACCGAACGCGATCAGCTACAGGCAATTTTTGATGCCGTTGATGAACTGAGTCGCGAAGGGCCGGGGGATATTCTGGTATTTATGAGCGGTGAGCGGGAGATTCGTGACACCGCTGATGCGCTCAACAAGCTGGAGTTGCCGCACACTGAAGTGGTGCCGCTCTATGCGCGCTTATCCAATCAGGAACAGAACCGCGTTTTCCAATCCCACGCCGGGCGGCGCATTGTGCTAGCCACCAACGTGGCGGAAACGTCGCTCACGGTGCCGGGTATTCGTTATGTGATTGACCCTGGCACGGCGCGCATCAGTCGCTACAGTTACCGCACCAAGGTTCAGCGCTTGCCGATTGAAGCCATTTCGCAGGCATCGGCCAACCAGCGTAAAGGTCGCTGTGGTCGCGTGGCTGCTGGGGTTTGTATTCGGCTCTATTCGGAACCCGATTTTTTGTCGCGTCCTGAATTTACCGACCCGGAAATCTTGCGCACCAATCTGGCATCGGTCATTTTGCAGATGACATCACTCGGGCTGGGCGATATTGCCGCGTTTCCGTTTGTTGAAGCACCGGACAACCGTAATATTCAGGACGGTGTGCGTCTGCTGGAAGAGCTGGGAGCGATCGCTACCGCAGAGAACGGCCACTATCGGCTGACGCCCTCAGGGCAGCAGTTGGCGCAGTTGCCTATCGATCCGCGTCTGGCGCGCATGGTGCTGGAAGCCAGCAAAACCCGCTGCGTGCGGGAAGTGATGGTGATTACTGCGGCGCTGTCGATTCAGGATCCGCGTGAGCGGCCACTGGACAAAAAGCAGGCATCCGATGAAAAACACCGGCGCTTTGTTGATAAATCCTCCGATTTCCTCACGCTGGTCAACCTATGGAACTACCTGCGTGAGCAGCAGCAGGCGCTCTCTTCCAGCCAGTTCCGTAAACAGTGTCGCAGTGATTACTTAAGCTACCTGCGTGTGCGTGAGTGGCAGGATATTTACACCCAACTGCGCCAGGTGGTGAAAACCCTGGGTATCCCGGTTAACAGCGAACCTGCGGACTATCTCAGCGTACATTGTGCCTTGTTGACCGGTATGCTTTCCCATATCGGTCAGAAGGATGTCGAAAAGCAGGAGTTTACCGGCGCGCGCAATGCACGTTTCGCGTTGTTCCCCGGGTCAGCGCTGTTTAAAAAGCCGCCTAAATGGGTAATGGTCGCAGAACTGGTGGAAACCAGTCGTTTGTGGGGGCGCATGGCGGCCCGTCTGGAGCCGGAGTGGATTGAACCGGTTGCACAGCACCTGATTAAACGCAGTTACAGCGAACCGCACTGGGAAAAAGCGCAGGGCGTAGTGATGGCGCAGGAGAAAGTCACGCTGTACGGCTTGCCAATTGTGGCAGCGCGTAAGGTTAACTACAGCCAGATTGATCCGGTGCTGGCGCGTGAACTGTTTATCCGCCATGCGCTGGTGGACGGAGATTGGCAAACGCGGCACGCTTTCTTTCGCTCGAACCTCAAACTGTTGGCGGAAGTGGAAGATCTCGAACACAAATCGCGGCGTCGCGACATTCTGGTCGATGATGACACGCTGTTTGCGTTTTACGATCAGCGCATCCCGCACGAGGTTATCTCTGCCCGTCACTTTGATAACTGGTGGAAAGCCGCCAGCCGCGTAGACGCAGACCTGCTCAACTTCGAAAAAAGCATGTTGATCAACGAGGGGGCGGAGAAGGTCAGTGCACTGGATTATCCCAATTTCTGGCATCAGGGTGCGATTAAACTGCGTTTATCCTACCAATTTGAACCCGGTGCTGATGCGGATGGGGTCACGGTGCATATTCCGCTACCTATTCTTAATCAGGTGCGTGAAGACGGGTTTGAATGGCAAATTCCCGGTCTGCGTGAAGATCTGATCATTGCCTTGATCAAGTCCTTGCCCAAGCCGCTGCGCCGCAATTTTGTGCCGGCCCCTAACTATGCACAAGCCTTTCTCGGGCGTGCCACGCCGCTAGAGCGTGGGCTGCTTGAATCGCTGGAGCGTGAATTGCGCTTGATGACCGGCGTGACCGTACCACGCGAAGAATGGCAATGGGAACAGGTGCCCGATCATCTGAAAATGACATTTCGCGTGATCGATGAAAAAAATCATACGTTACGCGAAGGCAAAGATCTGGCGACGCTGAAATCCCAGCTCAAAGAGAAAGTGCAGCAGACTTTATCCGCCGTTGCCGATGATGGGTTGGAACAGCAGGGGCTGCATATTTGGAGTTTTGGCTCCCTGCCGGAACGCTATGAGCAGAAGCGCGGCGGTTACTCGGTGAAGGCTTATCCGGCATTGGTGGATGAAAAAGAGAGCGTCGCAATCCGGGTATTTGATACACCGGAGCAGCAGATGAATGCGATGCGCCACGGCCTGCGTCGCCTGCTCTTGCTCAACATCCCGTCCCCCATCAAATATTTGCATGAAAAGCTGCCGAATAAAGCCAAGCTGGGGCTCTATTTCAACCCCTATGGCAAAGTGCTTGATCTGATCGATGATTGCATCGCCTGCGGCGTTGATAAACTGGTGGCGCAAGCGGGAGGTGTAGTATGGGAGGAGGCTGCGTTCCAGCAGTTGCATGAAAAGGTGCGCGCGGATCTGAACGAAACCGTAGTGGATATTGCGAGGCAGGTGGAGCAGATCCTCACTACCGTTTTCGCTATCACTAAACGTCTGAAGGGACGGGTCGATATGGCGCTGGCGTTGGCGTTAAGCGATATCAAAGCGCAACTGAGTGGCTTGGTTTATCGCGGCTTTGTCACTGATGTTGGCTGGCAGCGACTGCCTGATGTCTTGCGCTATTTGCAGGCGATTGAGCGTCGGCTGGAAAAATTGGCACAGGATGTTCACCGCGACAGGGCGCAAATGTTGAAGGTGGAGCAGGTGCAGCAAGCGTGGCAGCAGTGGTGGCACAAGGTGCCTGAAGCACAGCGCGATGATGACAATGTGAAAAATATTCGTTGGATGATTGAAGAACTACGCGTCAGCTACTTTGCCCAGCAACTGGGCACACCCTATCCCATTTCGGATAAACGGGTGTTGCAAGCCATGGAGCAGATTGTGTTGTAAGCGTCAGCGGCGTATGGCTAAGTGAAAACAGCGGGCGGAACGGAAAACGGTGCGCCCGCTTTTTTATTTGTGCAGACGGTATCAGGTAAAGGGATCGTTGAGTGACAGCGGAGTGAATGCGGCGCGTTGTCAAACACGCTGGGGTGCAAGGTGAAAGCAGTGGTAGGTGATAAAACGGCGGAGAATTACAATTTTATGCTGGCATCATGTAACGCTAACCACTGTGCAAAATTGTCGGCCACCAACGGGCGTGAGAAATAATAACCCTGACCTTGATCGCAATTGTACTGCCCTAAATAGTCGAGCGTTTCCTCATCTTCAATCCCTTCTGCCAGCACCAGATAATTCAATTTATGCAGCATCTCGATGGTGTGCTGCACAATAATGCGGCTGCTCTTATCCGTTTTCATATCCTTGATCAGGGATTTATCGAGCTTGATCACGTGGGCTGGGGTGTTTTTCAGGTAGTTAAGGTTGCTGTAACCGGTTCCAAAATCATCCAGGGAGATCATGAAGCCCTGGTCTTTCAGTTTTTTAATGGTGGAGAGCGCGGCGGAGTTTTCGACTATTTTTTGCGTTTCGAGGCATTCAAATTCAATATCGTGGATGCTGAGTTCATTGGTTCGTAGGATGCGTTGTAGACGTTCAATCAAATCTTCTTCGGCGAAGTTGGTAACAGTAACGTTGACCGAGACGGAAATATTAATGCCGGCTTGTCGCCATTTTCTGACTTGCCGTGCCGCCTGCTGAATAACCCATTCCGTTAAAGGCCGCATCAGGGTGGTATCTTCGGCCAGTGGAATAAATTGGTCGGGATAGATTTCACCGAATTCGGGGTGTCGCCAGCGAATCAACGCTTCGGCACCAATCACGCGCCGCGTTTTGATATGTAATTTCGGTTGGTACACCAGATACAGCCCCGGATGGCCGTGCTGCAAGGTATCCGATAAATCGTTAAGCAGCGTGAAAGCGCGCTTTTGGTACTCATCACTCTCCTTGTGATAGGCCATCAGGCGCGTATTTTTCTTAAGCGCATCGTGTAGTGCACTCAACGCCTCCCGCAGAATACGTTGCGGGTCATCGATCGGGATCTGAAATTCGGTATAGCCGATAAAAATTTCCAGTTTCAACGGGATATGGCTGGTGATGCTCTGCTGAATTCGGTCCGCGCACGACATCAGCGTACTCAGTACCTGCTCTTGTTGCTCTTTTTTGACCAGCAGTGCAAAACGGCCGGCAGAAATACTGTAGATGCTGGCTTGTCGGCTGATATTTAGCCGCAGGAACAGACCGATATCTTTGAGTACGCTTTCTACGGTTGGCATCCCGAGAGAGCGCGCCATTTCATAGATATAGGTAAGATCGATGCTGTCGAGCAGGATGAGAACGAAATCTTCGAAAATATCCGTGGACTGGCTGATATCTTCGATAAGGCGCTGGCGATTGGGCAACAGGGTCACGGCATCGATCAAGCCAATGGCGTTGCGGTATTCGATCAGCGCCATAGTAATAGATGCCAGCGTTTTTAAATCACGGCGCTGCATTTTTGAAAACGAACGCGCTACATAGTCGACAACGCTCAGCGTGCCGATAGCATAACCGGCTTTGGTAATCAGCGGGATACCCGCATAAAACCGAATATGAGGCTCGCCGCTGACATAGGGGCTATGCTTAAAACGCTCATCCTGCGATGCATCATTACAGACCAACAGTTCGTTGGTTTGCATGGTGTACTGATCGAGTGCGCCGACTTTGCGCATCTCGCTGAGCACAAAATTATGTTTGGCTTTGATATGCAATGAATGGGTATCACTGACGGTGATCAACGCGCTGGGCATGTTCAATATCTTGCTGGTCAACGACGTGATTTGGCTAAGCACATTATCTTGAGAGGTATCCAGGTGAAACAATAACCTATCGAGCGCATGCATCCGCTGCTCCTCATCATGATTCAACTGTCTTAGCATTGATGACTCCATTTATGCGCTATAAGAACACCTCATCTTAGCCTATTCAATAGGGGACAAACCTGTCATTAGGCACCGCTATTCATGATATTTCACAGGATAAAAAACCGGAGAAGTACCGCGTTTGCATTATCTGATGAAAACGAGAAGGGCGTAGTAAGGCGATTTTACATGAAAGCGATCGCCTGGCTAGCGCTTGTATGCGCGGCGTTTAACTTTACGCCGCGTTTGGCGATAAATTATTCTGAAACAGCAGCGTTTTTCATCGCGAGACGTGCCAGTGCCTTCAGTTGCCGCTGAATGGCGGTGATGGCAACCGCATGGTTGTCAGCGCGATCGCGTTCGCTGGCATCTGGCGCAGAACTTTGAATACCAATCAGTTGCCAGCCTTGCCGTGTTTTCAGCATCAGCGGAGAACCGCTGTCGCCGGGTAAGGTGTCGCATTGGTGAGATAAAATCGCGGACGCGGCCCAACCGGTGATCACGCAATTCTGATGGCGATAGAGCGCTTCCTGATGGTCTTCGGGATAACCGGCCTGTGTGACTTTTGCTTGCTGCTGCGCCAGTGCAGCATTCAGTTCTGATTGCGTACCATTCCAGGTAGTTAACGGGGTGATACCCGCAGGGGTATCGCGCAACCAAATCAAGGCATAGTCCAGCGGTGCGGCGGCAGGAGAGACAACCCACCCTTCGCCGTCGGGCTGCAATTTTTTGCGTAGCGCGCTATTGGTCACTGCTTCGATGGCGTGTGTTTCGTATTTCCATTCGCCATTGACAGCAATAAAACGTAGCGCAACCGGTTTATCGGGTTTTCCTGACGGCGGCGTCAAGACGCAGTGACCTGCGGTTAATGCCAGATGCGGTGCAATCAGTGTTGCGGTACACAGGTTGCCGCTGGCGGTTTCCAGTTGGCCAATGGCCTGCCAGGGCCAAGCGTTGGGGGTCGGCACCGGATCGCGATCGTCATGATTGAAGAAAAGGGTTTTCTGACGTTCCGCTTCAGAGGGGGATTGTTTAGCCCAGCCATGGGCTACGGGTAACGTTATCAAACAGAACAACCAAGCCAGTTTACGCATCAATAGGATTACCTTGCGGAAAAAGCGAAATCTATTTACGTTGCCCACTAACTGTAGTCAGGTTTTCCAGGCCGGTGGGTTTTGGGGTATCTGGAATCGATGTTGTGTTCGTCATAAAAAGAACAGCAGTGTGATAAACCCGCACACCAGCACCAACGTAAACGCAATTTCAAATGAGTAGCGATGGAACATCATCAGGCACCCCATTAAACATACCGTGTGCGTCCGGGCATACGGCGGCTACCGGAAGGTGAGCGGCTGGAATGCCTGTTATAAAAAAACACCCGATTCACCGGGTGTCATACTCGCTAACTCTGCGTGAAACACGCTGGTGTTGGCGGCGTTTGGTTGCTAACAAGTCCCTGCCGGAGCAGGGATCTTGAGGCAAGAAACGGTGATGCGTTATGCTGCGGTCGGAGCCGGTTTCTTAGCGGCTTTCTTCACATGCTTTTTAGCAGCCTGTGCTTTCTGCGCAGCAGGTTTAGCGGCTTTCTTCACATGCTTTTTAGCAGCCTGTGCTTTCTGCGCAGCAGGTTTAGCGGCTTTCTTCACGTGTTTTTTAGCAGCCTGCGCTTTCTGTGCAGCAGGTTTAGCGGCTTTCTTCACGTGTTTCTTAGCAGCCTGCGCTTTTTGCGCAGCAGCCGGTTTGGCTTTTTTCACATGTTTCTTAGCGGCTTGCGCTTTTTGCGCAGCAGCCGGTTTGGCTTTTTTCACATGTTTTTTAGTCGCTTGAGCTTTTTGCTCAGCCGGTTTAGCGGCTTTTTTAACGGTCTTTTTCGCATGTTCTTGAGCATGTGCAGCAGGTGTGGTTGCTGGCGCAGCCGTGGTGTTCGCTGCAAACGCGACAGAGGAGAGACCCAGAGCGGCACCTGCGATCAACACTAATACTTTTTTCATCATCAATTCCTCATTATTCCGTTCACATGTAGGCCCTGAAGCAGCCCGGTGAAAGAAGCATAAGAAAAAGCCCGTTAAGGGTCTGTGAGTCATTGGTATCGGTGTGTAACGCAATGTACACCCTCAGGAGGGGAGTGCAGGGCGAACGGGGATCTCGGTTTTAACCGGCCAGCAGAAGCGGAAACGCGCGCCGCCCCATTCATTACTCTCTACCTCGATGGTGCCGTCATACGCCTGCACGATGGCATATACAATCGCGAGGCCCAGCCCACAGCCGCCGCTGCTGTTTTCCAATCCCGCCTCCAACCGGATAAACGGCTCAAATACCGTTTCCCGGTCTTCCTGAGCAATGCCGGGGCCATCGTCATCCACCTGAAGACTGGCCATGGGCCCGTCGCGGGATACGCTCACGGTGATGCGTGAGTGGCAGAAACGCAGTGCGTTATTGACCAGATTATCCAGCACCCGCTCCATCAGGCGCATATCGAGATAGCCAATATCCGTACCGGACGGCATCGACAGCGCGAATGCCTTATCCGCGTGCAGCATGCGCCACTCATCGATTTTATTTTGCAGCCAGGCAGTGACATCAATGTGCGTTAAGTGGAGTGAGACCTGCGGGCGATCGAGGCGTGCATAGGTCAGCAACTCATCAATCAGCGCTTCCAATTGTCCAATATCGCGGTTGAGCGCCGTTTGCTCATCCTCACTCAGATTGTCGCTCATGGCGAGGCGATAGCGCAGGCGTACCAACGGGGTGCGTAATTCATGGGCAATGTTGTCAATCAGCCGTTTTTTACTGACAATCAACTGATTAAGATTATCGGCCATTTGGTTAAACGCAATACCCAGTCGCACCATGCTTGAGGTGTTGTCATAGTGCAATCGCTCTTCAAGATGGCCTTCACCCAATCGCTGCGCGGCATTTTCCAGCTTCAACATGGCCTGCCAATGCGGTCGCATCCACAAAAACACCGGCAGTGCCAGAGAAAGACCAATCAGCATCACAAACAGCAAATCCCACAGCCGCATCTCATGCAGAAAAAACAGATACGGGATTGGCCCAACCGACAGCACATAGTGAGAGCGCGGGATACGCTGGATAAAAGTGTATTGATCTTCAATCGCGATAATTTCGCCCTGATTCAACCGTTGTTGCGCTTTCGGCGACAAGCGGTATTTACTCAGTGGCTCAATGTTCAGCGTGAATGACAGGTTCAGATCCATCTCATTGATGGTTTTATGCCATTCGCGCGGTGGAATGGTGCGCAGCTCATTGCGGATTAGATAGAGCGAGCTTTTCATCAGATCGTCCATCGACTGACGGCCTGCGCGCTCTGCGGTCATTTTGTAGACCAAGCCGACCAGCAGCGTCATCACCACGAAGCTGGCAAACAGTAACAGAAAAAACTGCACAAACAGTTTTCTCATGGTATCGCGCTCTCCCAGGCGTTTGGCGCGAAAAGGTAGCCTTTGTTACGCACGGTCTTGATACGGAAGGGCTCCAGTGCATTGTCGTGCAATTTCTTGCGCAGACGGGAAATGGCCACATCGATACTGCGATCCATGCCGTCATAACTGACACCGCGCAGATTTTTGAGCAACAAATCCCGGTCCATGGTGTGTCCTGCATGGGTCGCCAACTGCCACAACAAATCGAAATCGGCGGTGGATAGCACGATATTCTCTTCCGCCAGCGTCACTTCGCGGTTAACCGGATCGATACACAGCAACCCGAAGTGCAGCGTTTTGTGCACCTGAACCTGCGCCTGTACTGCGGGTGTTTCCGGCGCAACCTGTGTGGCAGGCTGCGTCGAGTATTGACGCAGATGGAGTCGCAGGCGGGCTAGCAGCACGGCAGGCGGTGTCGTTTTCAAAATATAATCATCTGCACCCATTTCCAGCGCCAATATGTGGTTCATGTCGCTGTCGAGTGAGGTCAGCAGCACAATCGGGCCGCTGTACAAAGGGCGCAACTCGCGGCAGATGGTCATGCCATCTTTGCCCGGTAGCATCACGTCCAACAGCACCAGGTCAGGGTTTTGCTGCGCGATGAAGTCGAGCGCTTTGTCGCCGCGCGGCTCCAGATGAACATCTATGTCATGTTTTCCCAGATAAGCCGCAATCAGTTTGCCCACTTCAGGGTCATCTTCCACAAAGGCAATCTTATGCATAGTCACCGTAGCTATTGTTCTTTATCGTCAGCCTGCCGCGAGGCAAGCCGTTTTCGTCTTGCGTTAGCATAGCGCCCACACAGTAGCGGCGCCAGCAATGAAGCGTAAAAGGGTATATCGTGCAGATACCGGATTTCATTGCAATATCGTGAACTTGATAACGTGCTCGCGCTGTCAAATCAGTCACGCTCGTGACAATATAGAGGGGTAACCCGTGAGCCTGGTAAAACAGGGCAGATGTATTATCGACGCTTGATGAAAGGTGATTGACGTACAAGTGACGCGATGAACCCACTGGCGAACAGGAGAGAAGGACATGGGAGATAACCCAGAGTCTGTGTGTTCCAATGAGACGTTAAGTATTGATTACGCTGAGTATTTGGCAGCGCTGTGTAATAAACGCTGGCGTTTTATTGATGCCATGTATGGCGTGTTGCCGATTATCGGCATGGTGACAAAATCGGCGTCGGCCCGTCAGGTCGCCCCGCAAGAACAAATGAAAATGCTGGCCATGCAGGTGCTTTCCACGCAGGTCAATGATGAAACCAACCTGACGCGACTGATTGCGCTGGCGCAGCAGCAGAAGCTGACAGCTCTGAATATTGTGCTGCCGTATCCGCTGACGTCGCAACAGTTGGTGACGATCCGCGAAGCCTGCGCGGCATCAACAACGGTATCGCAGCGCAATGAATGTCTGAACGTCCAGATTACACGGGTCTAGGCCGCTTGCGCGGCCCGATGGGGGATCAGATTAATCGGTAGACTGCGTTGCTTCCAACGCTTGCGCCAGCGTGGGATAAAACGTGCGGCGTCCCGCAATGGGATGCACATTGGCGCGTGCCAACGTTTTCAGCGGTTGGAATGGAATATCGGTGATTAACAGCTGTTTGTCAGCGGGTAATGCATCGCTGAAACGCAAGAATGCATTCAGTCCTCCGGCGTCCAGAATCGGCACCGCATCCCATTGCAGAATGATGGTCTGATAATCCTCACTGCGTTGCAGAATGTCGTTAAAAATGCGCTCCGCGGCGGCGAAAAACAGTGGGCCGTTCACCCGCAGGACCAGCCGCGTCGGCGCCGAGGTTTCCGGGCGTTCGCTAAGCCGGGTCATTTGGGCGATGCGGCGCATAAACAGCAGCGACGCCAACACTATCCCCACCGTAATCGCAATTACCATATCAAACAGCACGGTCAGTGACATGCAAAGCAGCATGACAATGATGTCATCCTTGGGGCCGTGACGCAGCAAATCAACCACTTTATGGGCTTCGCTCATGTTCCAGGCGACGATCAGCAGCAGGGCCGCCATGGCAGCCAATGGCAAATAAGAGAGCCAGGGGGCCAGCACTAAAAGCGCCAGCAGCACCAACAGCGCGTGCACCACCGCTGAAACGGGGGACGTAGCCCCGGCGCGCACGTTGGCGGCGGAGCGCGCGATAGCCGCGGTGGCGGTAATGCCGCCAAAGAACGGCGCGACCAGATTACCGAAGCCTTGCCCCATCAATTCGGCATTGGAGTTGTGTTTTTTGCCGGTCATGCCGTCCAGCACCACCGCGCACAGCAGTGATTCGATGGCGCCGAGCATCGCCATGGAAAATGCCGCAGGGAGCAGGGCAGAAATGCTCTCCCAATTGAGCGTCATCGCCGGTTCACCGGCGGCGGACACGTTCCACGGTAGCACCCACTGCGGCAGAATAGGCGGAATGCCCTGACCCTGTGAGCCATCAGCCAGCATATAACTAAAGCGGGAGCCGATGGTGGCGACATCATGCCCCATTAACGACATGATCCCCATGACAGCAACACCCGCCAGCAGCGCAGGCAAGTGGCCCGGCAAGCGGATGCCCAGTTTGGGCCAAAAAACCAACACTGCCAGCGTAGTCAGACCGATCAGTGTGTCAGCCTGCGTCAGCGTGGGGAGCGCCTGTGCCAGCGCCACCACCTTTTCGATATAGTGCTCCGGCACGGTGGTCAGGTGCAGACCAAACAGATCCTTAATCTGCATGGTGGCAATGGTGATGCCGATGCCCGAGGTAAACCCCAACGTTACTGACAGCGGGATATATTCAATCAGGCGTCCAAAGCGGCAGACGCCCATCAACACCAAAAACACCCCGGAAAGCAGTGTGGCTACCAGCAAACCAGAGAGGCCAAACTGCTGGGAAACGGGATAAAGAATCACCACGAAGGCTGCCGTCGGGCCGGAAACGCTGTAGCGTGACCCTCCGGTTACCGCAATGACAATCCCGGCAATTGCCGAGGTGTATAGCCCGTACTGCGGTGGAACACCGCTGGCAATCGCCAGCGCCATTGCCAGTGGAATGGCAATAATCCCTACGGTGATGCCCGCGATAATGTCGTGAACCAAACGTTGTGCGGTATATTTTTCGCGCCAACAGGCGGCGATCAGCGCGCTAAAAGGCGTAACCCCGCTTACTCCATGCGTTTTCATCTTATGTCAGACCAAAAAAGAACAAAAAAATGGCGGGCCGTTGGCCCGTCGTCGATAAGTGAAGTGTAGGATACGCCTGTTAAGCGAAGAGTGTTAAGACTTACATCAAAATGCAGGCTGCCCTGACGTAAAATCAGGGCTTTCCCGTAGGATCACAGCATTATTGTCATCAAATATGCTGCAAATAGCGCTAAATGTGCACTACCGTTCAACACGTTGGTCCTGCCTGTTGAGAACGAAATATGACACAACATCAACACTGAGACCATGACGACGATGCTTGGCATCTCCAGACCGAAATTAAGCGTATTACCCGTTAGGCTGGCAATGACGGTAACGGCTGGCACGGTCAGTGAAATGGTGGCGAGCACCGACCCGAAAAACAGGTTCATGGCACGCTGCACCTGATTGCGCAGTACCGCTTTGATGGCGCCAAGTCCCTCTGGAGAGAGAATAAGCAGTGCCACCAGAAAGCCCGTGAACTGTTCTGGGGCATTCATGCGTGTCAGCAGCGCATTAAGCGGCGCGGAGTCCATTTTGGTGATACTGATCACCGCCACCAAATGAACCAGCAGCCAGGCGGTGTGCCACAACGAACTGTGAGCAGAGGGTTTGCCATGGTGCGGGTCGCCGTCGTCGCTTTCATCTTCATGTTCGTAGATAAACAGGCTCTGGTGCGTGCGCGTTTGGATCAGGAGAAACACGCCGTACATGGCGGCGGAAATGAGGGCGATAATCAGCGCTTGTCCGGTGGTGAAGTTGCCGCCCGGCAGTGAGGTAGGGAAAACTAGCACGATAATTGCCAGCGGAAAAATGGCCATCAGGTACTGTTTGATACCAATCAAATTGACGTGCTGCGTGGCAAATTTCCGACCGCCTAACAGTAAGGCAAACCCGACCAGGCCGCCGCTGACGATCATAATGATGGAGTAAAGCGTATCACGCATCAGGTCTGGGCCGGCATCGCCCGTGGCCATCAGCGCAGAGATCAGGCTCACTTCCAGAATGACAACCGAGAGACTGAGGATCAGTGAGCCGTAGGGTTCGCCCAGCCGGTGGGCTAACACGTCAGCATGACGCACGACGCTAAAGGCGCTGGCGAGAATGCCCACCAGCGCAATAAAGTTGATGCCAAGGATAGCCATCAGGTTTTGTGCATCGCTCCATTGCAACAACACAAACAGCGCGATAATGGGGAAGATCAGGGAATATTCGTGGTGACGCGTTTTGATCACCTCGGTGTGCGACTTCATGGCAGGTGGCTCCTTATCAAAAGTATTGAATCTCACTAGCAGTGCCGCACGCCTTATTGTTCTCTTCACTGGTGCCAGGTGGGTAGCGATGGCAATCCATGTGCAAGGGTGTGACGTTGCGGAAAAAGTGGCTTATAAATATTTATAGCCTAAAAAACAGAAGCAGATTAGCAGAATGCGCGCAGCAGACGGGAGATTTTAAGTAATTTTACATTCTTGGTGGAAAAAAGAGGGAAAGTGAAGAGAATTATGCAGTTTTCTCTCCACTGTATTGATGTGGCTAGTGAAATTTATCCCGATCAGTCATCCGGATTATCCATAACATCATGACGTTTCGGGTGATAATCCTCTTCGTTTAACCCTTCACGCCAATATGGCACAGCGTAAAGCTGATTTCTCTCAGCTTTGAGTTCTCTGCGCACGTAACGGCGCAGTTGCACCACGATACGGTCTTCACCCGCCAGCCAGAAAAATGCGCGGCTGGCATCAATATCGCGCGTCACAGCGTGGAACTGTTGCAACAACGTATCCGTGCTAGCGGTCGAGCCGACCACCCAATGCACGCTGAGGCCACTGGGGGCGGTCATTGGCAGACGATCGGCCTCGCTGTCGATGCGGATAACGGCATGGCCAGTGGCATCGGGGGGCAGCGCACCGAGCAACGCCGCAATAGCGGGCAGCGAAGAGGGGTCGCCTGCCAGATAATAGGCGCTGGACGCAGGCAGCATCGGGTGCGGACCACCCGGTTGAGTTATGCCTATGCTGTCTCCGGGCTGCGCGTTGCGGGCAAACGTGACGGCGGGTCCGCCGTGGTCGTGCAGGGCAAAGGCAACATCGACTTCGCCCAATTCGGGTCGGAAGGCATAAATAGTATACGTGCGCACGACAGGGCGCGCTTCGCCTTCAGGCCATTGCGGACCTCGCTCACCCACTGTGGGTAACGTAGGCGCTTTCTGGCCGGGACGCGCTAAAAACAGTTTGATATGCGCAGCATGTCGTCCGTCAGCCGGGTAGTCGTGCAGTGTGTCGCTGTGAAAGGTGATGCAGCGCAGGTGCGGTGAGAGATCGGTGATGCGTTTAACCTGGATTAATCGGGGTTGGGCTGGGCGAAAACCTGTCGGATGAGCCATTAAATTTCTCCATCATTCAGCCGATATCATTATTGATTTGATGGACAACATCATAGCATGTTGATGATAGTGATTATCATTTTAGTAACAGGTAAAAAGCACGCTTGGCTAAAAAAACGCGGTCCATCCTTTTTTGTTACGATTCCAGCGTTACATTAACCCTTTGTGATTAAGATCAAGCTTGATTGCCACACAAAAAATGGCATATTCTGGCACGAGTTGCAGAAAATTTAAGCAGTTACGCTGTTTTTGTTAGAAAGAACGCGGCGGTTATCGTTAGGTTATTGGCTGTTGGGGGTTTTAAGGTATTGTTAACACGCGATTTTTTACAAAAGGCTGATTGTGGTACGTCTTTTGGTTGTATCGAAGAAAACTTGTTGCTCACGCCTTCGCAGCGAGCGGACTCCCTGAACCAGACGCTATCGCGTCGCCCTGATAGCCCGGTGTGGGTTTTTGGTTATGGCTCGCTGATGTGGAATCCGGTATTTACCCCGGAGGAAGCCCGTTTGGCCACACTTTCAGGCTGGCAGCGTGCATTTTGCCTGCGCCTTACGGCAGGGCGCGGTACGGCAGCGCAACCGGGCCGCATGCTGGCATTAACGCCCGGTGGGAAAACGACGGGGATGGCATTTCGTTTGCCGGAGGCCTCACTGCGTGAAGATCTGGAACTGCTGTGGAAGCGCGAGATGATCACCGGTTGCTACCGCCCGGAATGGTGCGATCTGCACTGCCAAAACGGCGAGACACTCACGGCGCTGGTGTTTGTTTCGCAAGAGCAGCATCCGCTGATTGAAGCGGATACCTGCATACACCGTGTTGCTCCCTTGATTGCCAAAGCCAGCGGTCCGCTGGGAACCAACGCACAGTATCTGTTTGCACTGGAAGAGGCGCTCAATAAACACGGTATGACCGATGAATGCTTAACGGCGCTGGCACAGCGGGTGCGAGAGCTACAGGAGCAGGCGAAGCAGGCACATCCACAGCAGGGGGACTGGTGGGGCGTTTAGCTGCGTTAATCCGCTTAGCGTTAGTTAATACAGCATCGAACAACATCGTACCGCGTCGCCATTGACCGTAATACATCAGCCAATGGCGACGAATCGGATTACCAGCCTACGCCAAGGCCCAGCGTATACATGGTATCGTCCACATTCCCTTGATTACTTTCGATGCGGGTGCGCACCACGCGCATACTCAATGAAGACCAGTCGGTCAACTTGAAGCGCAAGCCGCCTTCCGCTTTCAAATAGATGGGTGCAGTACCATCGAATGAACGCCCAACTTCACCGTTGGTGAAGGCTTCAATAGTTTTACTGTACAGATAGCGGTTATAGGCCCATTTCAGACCGGCAGAGTAGAAGTTGTCTTCTTTGCCTTCCGCTTCATTCTGATAGGTAAAGGTTTGGCTGTTGACCAGAGACGTCAGAGAGAACGCGCCTAAATCATTGTCCCAGAACTGGTAACCGGGACCAAGACCGAACGAGCGGTTGACCTTGATGTTCTCGATCCAGTCGCGTTTGTAGTAGTAACGGGACTGGACGAACCATTGCTCATCAAGAAATTTATCCAGTGCGTATTCACCGGAGGCATTCTTGGTGCTGCGCACATCATTCTCGGTGGCTTCGTGGTAAGTCGCATCCACGTTGTGACGCCAGGTGCCGTGGCGCATCCGCGTATCGAGGTTTACGTCGTAGTTTTCTGTTTCGGTAGAGCTTTTCTTGTGTGACATCCCTGCGTCGATGTTACCTTTCCAAGAGAAGTCAGTGACCAACGGTTTCGCGGCAACGATGGATTTGATATTGGTCAGCGCCAGCGTTTGTTCACCTTGACCTGCACCGGCTGGCGCGCCGACGACGGAACGGGTTTCACCCGCTTTCAGGTTCGGATACAGCACGCCGTTTTCATAGCGTTCGCCCTGAATCACTAACCCGTGGTCGGATTCAAAGGTTTTGACCTGATCCCAGGCAACAGAAACGGAGCCTGCATAATCCGTGGTGATAAACAGTTTTCCGCCGTCAAGCAGCGTAATTTTCCCGGTAATTTTGTCCCCGTTGTTGAGCCAGACAGTATCGGCGTAGCTTGCAGACGTGCCAGCCGTTGCCAGAGCAAAGGCCAACCCCAGGGAAGATAGTGCGCGTTTAGTATGTGTCATTTTTTTGGGAGATAATACAGTGGAAGTCGTTGATGAATAATGCTGCCAATGGCGCTGGCTAAAGCAGTTGAGCCGTTAATTTCGGCCTTGCAAACAGTAACAGGAAATGTGATCTGGCTCTACAATTAAACTGCGATTCGTTAGAATCTAAATTGTTATAAAACATATCAATGATGATTAAGCGCTATAACCCGATCAAAATCCCCTTCCACGCAGGCGTTCTCCCCCCCAGCTCCGCCCGCTGGTGCGAAGAGGGGGGAGGGATATCACGCCGTTTGTTGTGGCTTGCGCAGACCTCTCTCTGGACGCGCCTTACGCGGCAAAAAACGCGTGGTGAGAAATTGGCGTACTCGCGTCACAATGTGCTCCTGGAACAGTAAGCAGATAACCACGGTTGCCAGCAAAAATAGGCCATAGCCTGGCAGTGAAAGCTGCACGTTCCCGGCGGCCACGGCACACTGTTCCCAATCGCTAAAGCAGGCCATAGGATCGCCACGCAACAACTGCTCCAGCGTTCGGAACAGGTTAAACAGCGGAACATGTAACGCAAAAATAGAGAGTGATGCGGCACCCAATCGCGGTGACCAATGGCGCAGCCAATGGCTATTCGGATCACGTGCCAGCGCGCTCAGACACACTAATCCCACCTGGGCGGGCAGCAGCAGCCCGTTGTGCAACAAGAAATACCAGTAGGCTTCGCCATTGGTGAATAACCAGGCACCCGCAATGAAATTCAGCAGAATGAACGCGGCAACGCCGTTACGTTGGCCGCGGGTCAGCGGTATTCTGGCGCGATCGCGATAATGGCGGAAGAGCGCATAGCCTAAAATCCCTGCTAAAAATTCCGGCAAACGAAAAATAGGCCCGCGTTGCAGTAAACCGGTGTAGGGCATACCAAACTGCTGCTTCCAAATAACCCAGGCAGGTGGTATCAAATAGAGCAGACAAACAACGCCAAGCCACAGCCAGAGGTGACGACTGTTAAGTAAGCGTGGGCCCAGCGCAGGAAACAGCAAATAGAAGAAAAATAGCGTTGAGAGTGACCAGAGTGGAGCATTGAACGTCAGAAAATAGGGGTTCCATGCTTGCAGCATAAACACTTGCAGCAGGCCGTTGAACAGCAATTGGGCATTGGTCATGTAATGACGTAGGGTTTCCGGATCGACATTCGGCTCATTGGTGTCATAAATGACAAAGCGTGCGCTAGCGACCTGGCCTTCCGGTGGTACCGCCAGCCATTGCATCAGGGTGACCACGGCGATGGAGGCGAGCAGCGCCATGATATGGATGGGATAAAGGGTGAACAGACGTTTGGCCCAAAAATGGCGGGCAGGTTCGCGCAGTTGTCCACCGCGAATATAAACGTGGGCCAGCAAAAAACCGGACAGCACGAAAAAGGTGCTGGTGGCGAAAAAACCCATGCTGGTCAGTTCACTTAAAAAAGGCACACGTTTTATCTGGGGATAAACATGGGCAGTGTGATAGATCATCACATAGCAGCCGAGCAGAAAACGCAGCCATTCCAGTCCGATAAAGCGTTCTGTTCGCGGCTTGATCATGATTGTCCCTCTGTGCCGAGCAGCAATGCGCATTACGCCAGAAGGCGTCGAAAATCATTACTGTGGCAAATAGCAAAAAAATGACTCTTAATGTGAGTTTAGCGAAGTTACTGGCAGGAATAAGTAGGATTATGACGATAAGTACCACTATCGTTTAGGAATGGTTTACTATTCATGATGTTATTTAACCAACTGAAAAGAAAAGTAAAGTTTTTTAAGGAAGGCAGGCTTTCATTGGTCACCGGTATGCAGGTTTCTCCGTGAACGAAATCCGATTGAATACATGAATAATGGTAATGTTTATAGGGCTATCACATTTTACAGAACGGCGCTAAGCAGCCTGGCAATCAAGGAGTAACAATGTTAACCGTGGATTTTTATTTGGTCGATGCGTTCACACAGCACACGTTTGGTGGCAATGCGGCAGCGGTATGCCCATTGACGGCATGGTTGCCCGATGAACGTTTGTTGCAGATGGCGCGCCAACATAACCAATCGGAAACGGCCTTTTTTGTGCCCACCGAACAGGGCTTTGCGTTACGCTGGTTTACCACGCAGGGCGAAATCAACCTGTGTGGGCACGCCACGCTGGCGGCCGCGCATGTGATTTTCACGGCTATCGGGTACGCGGAAGATTCCATCCGCTTCTCAACCCGTTTCGTCGGGGAACTGACGGTCACGCGCAGTGACGCCGGTTTGACGCTCGATTTCCCTGCCTGGCAGGCAGAACCAGTCACGCCGCCCGCGCTGCTGTGGCGCTGTTTAGGGATCGACGACGCGGTTGAGGTGCGTGCGGCGCGCGATTATCTGGTGGTGCTGGAAAACCAACAACAGGTCGAAGCGTTAACGCCAGATATTCACGCAATGAAGCCCCTAGGCAAAATGGTGTGCGTGACAGCACCGGGGGATGACTATGATTTTGTCAGCCGCTTTTTCTGCCCGGGAGAAGCTGTTGCCGAAGATCCGGTCACTGGTTCGGCGCACAGCATGTTGATTCCCTACTGGCACGATCGTTTGGGAAAAACCACGATGCGTGCACGTCAGGTTTCTGCCCGTGGCGGCGATTTGCATTGCCAATGGCAAGGCGATCGGGTGCTGATTAGCGGTCAGGCGGTCACCTATCTGGAAGGCAAGATCACCTTGCGCTAACCGCCAACGCGACGCTGCCGGGATAGCGCTTAGGGCGACGCCCGGCAATTAAAATATTTTCTCTTGCAGTACCCATACTGCCGCTTCCACACGCGATTTCAGCTTCATTTTTTTCAGCAGATGCTTAACGTGCACTTTTACGGTACTTTCCGTGATGGAAAGCTTGCGTGCTATTACCTTATTGGCAAGCCCTTGTGCCAGCAGTTTCAGAATATCGCGCTCACGCGGCGTCAACTGCTGAATGCTGCGATCGCTCCCCTGACGATTTTCCCGCAGGCTGGCGGCGAGGATGGGCATCAGGGTTTCGCTCAATACCATCTTCCCCGATGCCGCCTGATGCAATGAGGCCAACAGATCTTCCGGTTCCATGTCTTTAAGCAAGTAGCCATCTGCTCCGTTTTTCAAGGCGCTCACCACGTCATCTTCATGATCGGAAACGCTAAACACCACAACGCGGCCAGACAGCGCTTTTTCTCGCAAACGCACCAGCGTCTCTAATCCGTTCATGCCGGGCATGTTCAAATCCAGCAAAATCAGGTCTGGGTCTAACTCTGCCGCCAGTATCACACCCTGTTCCCCGTCGCTGGCTTCACCCACGACGCGCAAACCGGGCACCATGCTGAGCAACTGCTTTACGCCATTGCGCAACATCGGGTGGTCGTCGATCAATAAAAGGGTCGCGCTATCATCGTTTGGCACTTCATTCGTCATGGTGTTCTCCTGTTAATTCTGGTCGGTAGCGGTTTTCTGCGTCAAATGTCACTTTCACCTGCGTTCCACCATCCTGATGGCGCGCAATGACGCACTCTCCGTGCAGGCTGTGTGCGCGGTCCCGCATGATAATCAAACCGTAATGATTGGTGCGCTGGCTATCCTGAACGATGCCGACCCCGTTATCACGAACGGTCAATTCGATACGTTTTTCGCGCCACACCAGCGTAATGTCCACCTCACTCGCCTGCGCATGTTTGTAGATATTACTCAGCGCCTCACGCACGATTTGCAGGACATGGATACCCTGATGGGCCGATACCGCTTGTGGTGGCAACTGATAATGCAAACGTAAGCGGAATCCCAACCGTTTTTCATATTCTTCAACGGTGGCGCGTAGTGCGGCCAACAGACCGGATTCGTTGAGTTGAAGCCGAAAGGTGGTCAACAACTCGCGCAGTTGGCGGTAGGCGGTGTTCAACTCATCACGCATTTCCGTCAACTGGCTGCGTACCTCATCCGACAGGTTCCCGCCTTGCATCTGAATGCAACTGACATGAATTTTCAGGCACGAGAGCGATTGTGCCAGTGAATCATGCAATTCGCGCGCAATTGCCGCACGCTCTTCCATGAGGATCAACTGCTGCTGGTGTTCCGATTGTCGTTCCAGCGCCAATGTACTGGTGAGCTGACCCAACAGGGTATTCAGCAACTGCTGTTGGTCGGGGTTCAGTTCGCATTCACTGGCTCGTGTGGCCAGCACCATGCCGTATTGATGGTGTTGATCGTGCAGCGTCCAAAATACCGGCTCACCGCTGGCACTGTTCGCGTTGCTGTATAAACCGCAACTCTGGCAACTGGCGTCGGGACAACGTGCCGCATCGTAAGGCGCTTCATGACTGAACTGATGAAACTGCTCCTGATTATTACTCTCATAGAGTCGCAGTTGGATATTCTTCAGCGGGGTTAGCGCGGGCAATTCGTTAAGAATGGGCATCACCCTGCTGCAAAGTGGCGCGTTGGTATGCAAGCGACGGCTGGCGCGATACAGAAAGGACAGGGTATCGTTTTTCTGACGCAAGCGGGTGGTCTGTTCCGCCACGCGTTGTTCCAACTGGTGGTAGATGGCGGAAAGTTCATCCGACATGCTGTTCAACGCTTGCGCCAGCGTGCTCATTTCATCTTTGCCGGAGAGGCTGACTCGTTCGCTAAAATCACCGTGGCCGATGGCTTGCGCCATAGCGACCAGCTTGCGCAGTGGTGTGAGCAAGCGGTGACGCAAATAGAGAATGGTTGCCAGCAGCACGATCCCCATCAGCGCGATAAACAGGCGTTGGATTTTGGTGACCAGTGCAATGCGTTCTTCGGTGCTGTGATCGATGGCGGATACCAGTGCATCCAACTGTGCGACGAAGGCAGCAACATCGCTGGCGGCGTCGTCTGGACGAGACGCCTGCTGCAACTGGGGACGCAGCTGGGTTTGCCAGAACGAGCGCAGTTGCGAAAACGGTTCGCTTAACCCTTCGCGCCGTACCGCCTGCTGTAAATCGCTGTTGGCTTCATCACGTTCGAGATCGTCCAGGTAAATGTGGCTGCTGTTGGATAACGGCACCATGGAGAGCAGGCGATAGCTCTGCATGCGCAAGGAACCCGCTTTATTGATGGCGTGGGCATTCCCTTGAATGTTCTGCGACATCCAACTGGATATGGCCATACCCGCAATACCGAGTAGTCCGAGTAACAGCATCAGCATCGCGACCTGATGTGTCAGGGACAGTGGCAGCAAAAGGCGTCTAACCATGAGAACTCCACGTCGCCATCCTTCGCTCACATTGTTGTTCAACGAATGTCCTGTTTTTGCACGTGTGCTTTGTGGCGAAATAGAGCGACAAAGCGAACGGTATCTGATAGGTCTGCATTCTTCACCATCCTCTGCTATAACCCTATACCCCTTAATAAGTACCCACAAATATCCATCGCGGGGCATTACTGGGAGTAGTTGCGTTTGAAGCTACGTTAACGGGCTGAATTCGTGGTTTTTATTTTTTAACTCAGGGTTACTCACAAGGTGGTGGGTGGCGTTAGAGGTGCGTTTTTTACCTGACAGTGCGTTGATTCATATCAATTTTATTTACACTGGCATCCCTCATGTTTCGCCCTGAATACCCTGTTATTTCCTCAGGGTTATATACCGAGTTTTTACTCACTGAGGTTTTTATGACGCAGCCTACTACAACAAAAAATGATCCTACGAGAAAGCCGCTTAACGCGACTATAGGGGAGTGGTATCCAGAAGACCCCGATTTCTGGCAACGGCAGGGGCAGCGTATCGCTACCCGCAACCTGTGGATTTCTATCCCCTGCTTATTGCTCTCTTTCTGTGTCTGGATGCTGTTTAGCACCGTGGCCGTTAATCTGAATAAAGTGGGTTTTCACTTCTCGACGGATCAGCTGTTTTTATTAACCGCGTTGCCCTCGGTGTCCGGTGCGCTGCTGCGCGTACCGTACTCCTTTGTCATCCCCCTCTTTGGTGGACGACGTTGGACTACCCTGAGTACCCTCATTTTGGTGATCCCGTGCCTGTGGCTGGGGTTTGTGGTGCAGGATACGCAAACGCCGTATCACACCTTTGTCACCATCTCCTTGCTGTGCGGCTTTGCCGGGGCAAACTTTGCCTCCAGCATGGCGAACATCAGTTTCTTTTTCCCTAAAGCCAGGCAGGGTGGTGCGTTGGGGTTGAATGGGGGATTGGGCAATCTGGGTGTCAGCGTGATGCAAATTCTGGTGCCGCTGGTCATTTTCTTGCCACTACTTGGCTCGACCGGTGGTGTAGCGCAGGCGGATGGCAGTACCGTGTGGTTATACCGCGCTGCCTGGATTTGGGTGCCGTTCCTGCTGGTGGCATCACTGGCGGCCTGGTTTGGCATGAACGATCTGAGCACCACCAAAGCCTCAATCCGTCAGCAGTTGCCAGTGCTCAAACGCATGCATTTGTGGGTTCTCAGTTTTCTTTACCTCTCCACCTTTGGTTCGTTTATTGGGTTCTCCGCAGGGTTTGCCATGCTCGCTAAAACCCAATTTCCCGATATCGTTATCCTGCACTACGCCTTTTTTGGCCCTCTGCTCGGAGCATTAGCGCGACCAGTAGGAGGCATGCTGTCCGACCGTTTTGGCGGTGTACGCGTCACCTTGATCAACTTTATCCTGATGGCGCTATTCTCGGTATTGCTCTATCTGTCGCTGGCGGCGGATGGTCATGCGGGCAGTTTTGCTGTGTTCTTCGGGCTGTTTATGCTGCTGTTCCTCACCGCAGGGTTAGGCAGTGGATCGACCTTCCAGATGATTGCCGTGATTTTCCGTCGTTTGACCGCAGAGCGCGTTAAAGCGCGCGGCGGCAGCGATGACGATGCGCTGCGTGAAGCGGCAACGGATTCCGCCGCCGCGCTTGGCTTTATCTCTGCCATTGGCGCCATCGGTGGCTTCTTTATCCCCAAAGCGTTCGGCACGTCGCTCGAGCTGACCGGTTCGCCGGCGGGGGCAATAAAAGTGTTTATCCTGTGTTATGTGGTGTGCGTGCTGGTTACCTGGCTGTTCTATGGACGCAAAGTGCAAAAATAGCAGCAGATAGCCTGCTCATCAGTTTCCCTCTCGCTTCCGATCAACACGGCGCCGAATGGCGCCGTGTTTTGCTCATTATTCGCCCCTCACCACTCTACCTACCTCCAAATAGTCACGAGCGGAAATCATCGTTATCCCTTTGGGTATAAAGGTTATTAATATCTATATTTTTCATATAGATATCAGTTTCTATTTTCATAATCCCTTGGTGGTATTTCGTTCGATAGTGCCGTTTGGTACTCCGGAGGAGCTTGATCGGCATCAATTTTGAACCCGTCTCAGGTCGTTACCCTAGCGCCAATTGGAGCAATGTGCCGTAGGCAACACACTGTATCGGCTACGCGCATTCATAACGACAGAAGCCAGCAGGCTTCGCAGCAGGAGAGTCCGGATGAGCAAATTTCTTGACCGGTTACGTTACTTTAAACAATTAGCCGAGCCCTTTGCAGATGGGCACGGTCAAACGCTCAATACCAACCGGGATTGGGAAGACGGTTACCGTAGCCGTTGGCAGCACGATAAAGTGGTACGCTCAACGCACGGCGTCAACTGCACCGGATCGTGCAGTTGGAAAATCTATGTGAAAAATGGTCTGGTCACCTGGGAAACGCAGCAGACCGACTATCCTCGTACCCGCCCGGACCTGCCGAACCATGAACCGCGCGGCTGCCCACGCGGTGCCAGCTACTCCTGGTATCTCTACAGCGCGAACCGCCTGAAGTACCCGATGATGCGCAAGCGCCTGCTCAAGCTGTGGCGCGAAGCCAAACTGGCACATCCCGATCCGGTCGATGCTTGGGCGTCGATCGTGACTGACCCGGAAAAAACCGCCTACTACAAGAAAATCCGCGGTCGCGGTGGTTTTGTGCGTTCAGACTGGAACGAGGTCAACGAACTGATCGCCGCCTCCAACGTGTACACCGCCAAAACCTTTGGACCCGACCGCATTATCGGCTTCTCGCCAATCCCGGCGATGTCGATGGTGTCTTATGCGGCGGGGGCGCGCTACCTCTCGTTGCTTGGCGGTGTCTGCCTGAGCTTCTACGACTGGTATTGCGATTTACCGCCGGCGTCGCCGCAAACCTGGGGCGAACAGACCGACGTGCCGGAATCCGCCGACTGGTACAACTCGTCGTACATCATCGCCTGGGGTTCCAACGTGCCGCAAACGCGTACCCCGGATGCGCACTTCTTTGCTGAAGTGCGTTACAAGGGCACCAAAACCGTGGCTGTCACGCCGGATTATGCCGAAATTGCCAAACTGTGTGACCAATGGCTGAATCCGAAACAGGGCACCGACAGCGCCATGGCGCTGGCGATGGGGCATGTGATCCTCAAAGAGTTTCATCTGGACAACCCAAGCCGCTATTTCACTGACTATGTGCGCCGCTATACCGACATGCCGATGCTGGTGCTGCTGGAGCCGCGTGAAGCGGGTTACTACGCGGCAGGTCGCATGCTGCGCGCGTCCGATTTGCTGGACAATCTCGGTCAGGAGAATCACCCGCAGTGGAAAACGGTGGCGATTGATGAGCAGAGTGGAAATCTCACTGCGCCGCAAGGCTCCATTGGCTACCGTTGGGGCGATCAGGGCAAATGGAACCTGGAGCAGCGCGACGGCGTCAGTGGCGAAGAAGTACAACTGCGCTTAAGCCTGCTGGGCGTACACGATGAGGTGGCGGACGTTGGCTTCCCGTACTTCGGCGGGTTGCCAAGCGAGCACTTCAGCAGTGTCGCACTCGACGACGTGTTGCGCCATAAACTGCCGGTAAAACGTCTGACGCTGGCTGATGGCAGCGAAGCGCTGGTTGCCAGCGTTTACGATCTGACGCTGGCGAATTATGGCTTGGATCGCGGACTGAACGATGAAAACTGCGCCCGTGACTACGATGAGGTGAAAGCCTATAGCCCGGCGTGGGCCGAACAGATCACCGGTGTTTCGCGCCATAACATCGTGCGTATTGCCCGCGAATTTGCGGATAACGCCGACAAGACGCACGGGCGCTCAATGATTATCGTGGGTGCCGGTATCAACCACTGGTACCACATGGACATGAATTACCGCGGTTTGATCAACATGCTGGTGTTCTGCGGTTGCGTCGGCCAAAGCGGTGGCGGTTGGGCGCACTATGTCGGTCAGGAAAAACTGCGTCCGCAAACCGGTTGGACACCGTTAGCATTCGGCCTGGACTGGCAGCGCCCGCCGCGCCACATGAACAGCACCTCCTTTTTCTACAACCACTCCAGCCAGTGGCGCTACGAAACGGTAGCACCACAGGAATTCCTGTCGCCGCTGGCGGATAAATCCCGTTTTACCGGCAGCATGATCGATTTTAACGTGCGTGCCGAACGCATGGGCTGGCTGCCTTCTGCGCCGCAGTTGAACGTGAACCCGCTCAGTATTGCCGCCAGCGCGCAACAAGCGGGCATGACGCCGCAAGAGTATGCCGCGCAGGCGCTGAAAGCGGGCACTATCGCGTTTGCCGCTGAACAGCCGGACAACCCGCAAAACTTCCCGCGCAACCTGTTTATCTGGCGCTCCAACCTGCTGGGCTCATCCGGTAAAGGGCACGAATACATGCTCAAATACCTGCTCGGCACCGAACACGGCCTGCAAGGTCAGGATCTCGGTAAACAGGGCGGCGTGATGCCGGAAGAGGTGGAGTGGCAGGCGCAGGGCGGTGAAGGCAAGCTGGATCTGGTGGTGACGCTGGATTTCCGCATGTCCAGCACCTGTCTCTATTCCGATATTGTGTTGCCGACGGCCACCTGGTACGAAAAAGACGACATGAATACCTCGGATATGCATCCGTTTATTCATCCGCTGTCAGCCGCTGTCGATCCTGCCTGGGACGCCAAGAGCGATTGGGAAATCTACAAAGGCATCGCCAAAACGTTCTCCAGCCTTTGTCACGGGCACCTCGGCGTAGAAAACGATCTGGTGACGCTGCCGATCCAACACGATTCCGCCGCTGAGTTGGCGCAACCGTTCGGTGTGGATGACTGGAAAAAAGGCGAGTGCGATCTCATCCCCGGCAAAACTGCGCCGCACCTGATGGTGGTAGAACGCGATTATCCGAACCTTTACGAACGCTTCACCTCGGTGGGCCCGTTGCTGGACAAGCTGGGTAACGGTGGTAAAGGCATTGGTTGGAATACGCAAACTGAAGTCGATTTCCTGAAAAAACTCAACTACACCAAGGCTGAAGGTGCAGCGGCAGGACGTCCGAAAATTGACACTGCTATTGACGCGGCAGAAATGATCCTGACGCTGGCACCGGAAACCAACGGTCAGGTGGCGGTAAAAGCCTGGGAGGCGTTGAGCAAATTTACCGGTCGTGACCACGCGCATTTGGCGCTGAACAAGGAAGATGAAAAAATCCGCTTCCGTGATATTCAGGCTCAACCGCGCAAAATCATCTCCAGCCCGACTTGGTCAGGTTTGGAAGATGAGCATGTCTCCTACAACGCCTGCTACACCAACGTGCACGAGCTGATTCCTTGGCGCACGCTGTCAGGCCGCCAGCAACTGTATCAGGATCATGAATGGATGCGCGCCTTTGGCGAAAGCCTGCTGGTGTACCGTCCGCCAGTGGATACCCGCGCGGTGGCACCAGTGATGAACCAGAAACCGAACGGCAACCCTGAGAAACCGCTCAACTTCCTGACGCCGCACCAGAAGTGGGGTATTCACTCCACCTACAGCGACAACCTGCTGATGCTGACGTTGGGGCGCGGTGGGCCGGTTATCTGGCTGAGCGAGGATGATGCACGGGATCTGGGCATTGTGGACAACGACTGGGTGGAAGCCTTCAACACCAACGGCGCATTGACGGCGCGGGCGGTGGTGAGCCAGCGCGTACCGGCCGGCATGACCATGATGTACCACGCCCAGGAGCGTATCGTGAACTTGCCCGGCTCGGAGATCACGGCACAGCGCGGCGGTATTCACAACTCGGTGACGCGTATTACACCGAAACCCACGCACATGATCGGTGGCTATGCGCAGTTAGCCTATGGCTTTAACTACTACGGCACGGTTGGGTGTAACCGCGATGAGTTCGTGGTGGTTCGCAAAATGAAGCGTATCGATTGGCTGGATGATGAAGGCCAGGATTACGAACAGCCCGTAGCCCGTACACTGACTGCGCAGGAGAAAGTCTGATGAAAATTCGTTCACAAGTGGGCATGGTGCTGAATCTGGACAAATGCATCGGCTGCCATACCTGCTCTGTCACCTGTAAAAACGTCTGGACCAGCCGTGAAGGGATGGAATACGCCTGGTTCAACAACGTCGAAACCAAACCGGGTGTGGGCTATCCCCACGCTTGGGAAGATCAGGAAAAATGGAAAGGCGGCTGGATCCGTAAAATCAGCGGCAAACTGGAACCGCGCATGGGCAACCGCGTTAGCGTGCTGTCCAAGATTTTCGCCAACCCGGATGTGCCGCAAATCGATGACTATTATGAGCCGTTTGACTACGACTATGAAAACCTGCGCAAAGCGCCGGAAGGGAAGCACCAGCCGATAGCGCGCCCGCGTTCGCTGATTACCGGTCAGCGCATGAAGAAAATCGAAATGGGGCCAAACTGGGAAGACGATCTGGGCGGTGAGTTTAGCCGGCGTGCCAAAGATAAAAACTTTGAGCATATGCAAAAGGAGATGTACGGCCAGTTCGAAAACACCTTCATGATGTATTTGCCTAGGCTGTGTGAACACTGCCTGAACCCTGCCTGTGTCGCGACTTGCCCGAGTGGTGCGATTTACAAACGGGGCGAAGATGGCATTGTGCTGATCGATCAGGATAAATGTCGCGGCTGGCGCATGTGCCTGACCGGTTGCCCGTACAAAAAAATCTACTTCAACTGGAAAAGCGGCAAATCAGAGAAATGCATTTTCTGCTACCCGCGTATCGAAAGTGGACAGCCGACCATCTGTTCAGAAACCTGTGTCGGGCGCATTCGTTATCTCGGCGTGCTGCTGTATGACGCCGATCGCATCGCTGAAGCGGCGGCCACGGAAAATGAGCAGGATCTCTACCAGCGTCAGCTTGAGGTGTTCCTCGACCCGAACGATCCTGCCGTGATCGCTCAGGCGCTGAAAGACGGCGTGCCGCGTGGGGTTATCGAAGCCGCTCAGCAATCGCCGGTCTATAAAATGGCAATGGAGTGGAAGCTGGCGCTGCCGCTGCACCCGGAATATCGCACGTTACCCATGGTGTGGTACGTACCGCCATTGTCGCCGATTCAGTCTGCCGCCGATGCGGGCGCGCTGGCACACAGCGGTGTCCTGCCGGACGTGGAAAGTCTGCGTATTCCGGTGCAGTATCTGGCCAATCTGCTAACGGCCGGTGACACTGCGCCGGTGCTGCTGGCGCTGAAACGTATGCTGGCGATGCGCCACTTTAAGCGTGCAGAAACCGTAGAAGGGGTGACCGATACCCGCGCGCTGGAGCAGGTGGGATTGACCGAAGCCCAGGCCCAGGAAATGTACCGCTATCTGGCGATTGCCAACTATGAAGATCGCTTTGTGGTGCCGTCCAGCCACCGTGAACTGGCGCGTGATGCCTTTCCGGAAAGCAAAGGATGCGGTTTCAGCTTCGGTGATGGTTGTCACGGCAGCGACAGCAAATTCAACCTGTTTAACAGCAAACGCATTGATGCCATTGATGTCACCAGCAAAACGCGTGACATGAACAGCAAAGTGATGCAGGGGGATTGATGATGATGACGTTACGCATTATCGCCCGCTTGCTCGATTATCCCGATGGAGAACTGTGGGCGCATCATCAGGAGTTGATTGAAGCGCTGGCACAGGACGACACGCTGTCCTTGCCGCTGCGCGAGCAATTGGCACAGTTTATCCGACAACAGTGTGCGCAGGATCTGCTGGATAAACAGGCCGAATACTGCGCGCTGTTCGACCGGGGCCGGGCGACATCGCTGCTGTTGTTCGAACATGTGCACGGTGAATCGCGCGATCGTGGTCAGGCGATGGTGGACCTGATGCAGCATTATCAGGCTGCCGGCCTTGAACTTGATTGCCGCGAACTGCCGGATTTTCTGCCGCTCTACCTGGAATACCTCTCGCGGTTGGGGCCAGCAGAAAGTCGCGCAGGGTTACTGGATGTCGCGCCCATCCTGGCGTTGCTCGGTGCGCGTTTACAGCAGCGTGACAGTGATTATGCCCTGTTGTTTGACGTGTTGCTGGCGCTTTCTGGTAGCGCATTAAAAAGTGACGATGTCACATATAAAGTGGCAGATGAGGCCCGTGACGACACGCCGCAGGCGTTGGATGCGGTATGGGAAGAAGAGCAGGTGAAGTTCTTTGCAGATAAAGGGTGCGACAGTGCGCAGCAGACCGCGCACCAGCGCCGCTTTGCGGGCGCGGTAGCACCCCAGTATCTGGATCTTGATGCACAACCTGCCGGAGGAAAAAACCATGCACTACGTTAATATGCTGTTGTTTGATATTTACCCTTATCTGGCCGGTACGGTGTTCCTGGTGGGAAGCTGGCTGCGTTATGACTACGGGCAGTATTCATGGCGTGCCGGTTCCAGCCAGATGCTCGACAAAAAAGGCATGCGGTTGGCCTCGAACCTGTTTCATCTCGGGATTTTGGGGATTTTTGCCGGTCACTTTTTGGGAATGCTGACGCCGCATTGGATGTACGAAGCCTTTTTGCCCATTGAAGTGAAACAAAAAATGGCGATGCTTGGTGGCGGATCGGCCGGTGTACTGACGTTTGTGGGCGGCATTTTGCTGCTCAAACGCCGCCTCACCAATCCGCGCATCCGCGCGACGTCGAGCGTTGGCGATATTCTTATCCTGTCGCTGTTGGTGATTCAGGCCGGATTGGGGTTATTGACCATTCCGTTTTCCGCGCAGCACATGGACGGCAGCGAAATGATGAAGCTGGTCGGCTGGGCGCAGTCGATCGTGACCTTCCACGGTGGCGCATCAGCGCACCTGGAGGGCGTTGCCTGGGTGTTTAAACTGCACATTGTGCTGGGGTTAACTCTGTTTGTGCTGTTCCCATTCTGTCGCTTGGTACACATCTGGAGCGCGCCGGTAGAATATCTCACGCGTCGTTATCAGTTGGTGCGTAACCGCCGTTAATCTGATCCTCCTGACATCTCATCCCGCTGCCTTGCAGCGGGTTTTTTTTGCCTATACTTAGTTCACCAGCATCATCGTACAGGCATGCAGGTTATTGATTAAGTGTATTCATCGGTAAAATATGAGGTGGTTATGGGTATCTTGTCCTGGATTATCTTTGGGCTGATCGCGGGTATTTTGGCAAAGTGGATCATGCCGGGAAAAGACGGTGGCGGATTTATCATTACGGTGTTGCTCGGCATCGTTGGCGCGGTGGTGGGCGGTTATATCAGCACCTTCTTTGGGTTTGGCCGCGTGGACGGTTTCAATGTCGGCAGTTTCTGCGTTGCCGTGATTGGTGCGCTGGTGGTGCTGCTGGTGTACCGTAAAATTCGCACGTAATTGCAGGTGGCGGGATCAATGCTGTCCCGCCGTTACCCCCGCCAATAAGGCCACAGGGTGAGCCACAGCAACATCAGTCCACCGCCGAGGTTGATGGTGGTTTCCATCCTCTGCATATTGACTGCGCGGGCCGAACGCAGCAGTACCTGCGTTGTTAGCAGTAGCCATCCTCCCATGATGGCAACGTGTACCGTTGCCAACGCCATAAAACTCATCACGCTCTGCGCCAGTGGCTGGCTATCGCGCGCAGTGCTGGCAAACAGAGGCACTACCGTCACATACAGTAAAATGGCTTTGATATTGAGCACATTGGCAACGTAGGCGGCACGAATCCCTAATGAACGGCCGGAAGCAGGGGCACGTGCAGAACCTTGCCAGCCGCGCTGTATCAGTCGCAATGCCAGATAGACCAAATAACCGGTGCCGAGCAGTGTGAGAACGCGCATCAATGCGGGATAGCGTAGCAACAGCGCAGAGATCCCAATGCTTGCCAGTAGCGCGTGGGTATAAATGCCCAATGCGGTGCCAATAATAATACGCAGTACGCCACGTGCACCCTGTGTCACCACGTTATTGAGCGCCAGCGTAAAGCTGGCACCGGGCGAGAGGGCAATGGGCACCATGGTAGCGACAAATCCAATAACATCCATGCGGTTAGCCGAAAATAGGTCTGTCTGCTGATGGTAGCAAATCGTGACCTAGAAGGCTGTGACAAGAAGAGGAGATTTGGCGTTGACGATTAAACCTATGCTGAGCCTATGTCAGGCTGACAACAACGTTCGTGGTTAGGTGAAGTGCGGCGATGGGGTCGTAGCGGCATAAGCCGCCGAAGCGCCCCTCGTCGTGATTCGCCGGGAAACACGGACATACCGAAAAGGGGCTGTCGATAACCTCGACCAGGCGAGATAGTCAGTGGGTAACAATCACATCCAGCGCACGCAGGTGCTCCGGTTGCCAGGAGAGCATCAGTTCCGTGCCGGGCTTCCAGTGTGGTTGGATTTCGCTGGCGGGCAGTTTCACCATAAAAGGCGATTGGCCTGCCACTTCCGTCATCATGCGCACATGATCGCCCAGATAGATAAATTGCTGAATACGCGCGCGAACCTGTTCTGCACCGGCGGTCAGCGGATTGGCGTTGACGCGGATGCGTTCCGGGCGGATACACAGACTGATTTTTTTACCGGGCGAACTCGGGCGAACCTTAAGGGCGCGTAATACGGTGCCGTCATCCAAGGTTGCCAGATAGTAATCGCCATCCGTGCCGCTTTGCGTGGCAATCAGCGTATTATTTTCACCGATAAACTGCGCAACAAAGGTGTTCTGCGGGCGTTCATAAATATCGCTCGGGCTGTCCATCTGCTGGATGATACCATCATTGAACACGGCAACACGGTTCGACATGGTCATGGCTTCGCTTTGATCGTGCGTCACATACACCACGGTCAGATCCAGCGATTCATGCAGGGCTTTAATCTCCAGCTGCATGTGCTCGCGTAACTGTTTATCCAATGCGCCAAGCGGTTCATCCATTAGCACCAACTTCGGTTCAAACACTAAGGCACGCGCCAGTGCAACGCGCTGCTGCTGCCCCCCAGACATCTGTGCCGGGTAGCGATCCGCCAGTGCGGTCAGTTTGACGCGATCCAGAACGCGATCCACCTTCTCCTTGATATCGCTCTTGTTCATGCGGCGAATGGAGAGGGGAAACGCCAGATTCTCGGCAACCGTCATATGCGGGAACAGCGCATAGTTTTGGAACACCATACCAATGCCGCGCTGGTGTGGCGGCAGGCTGTGCAGCGGAGCGTCTTTCAGCAGGATTTCACCTTGAGTGGGGGTTTCAAACCCGGCCAACATCATCAAACTGGTGGTTTTGCCGGAGCCGGAAGGGCCCAACAGGGTTAAAAATTCCCCTTCCTGGATGTCCAGATTCAGGTTTTTGACCACCAGACGATCGCCGTCGTAGGTTTTCTGAATATTCTTGAAGCTGACGTAGGTTCTCATGCGTCCAATCTCTCGCGTAACGGTATTATCACAGCCGTTATGCATAAAGCATGCCCACTCAATGAAATCGTTGTGTCACTAAGTGGTTAAAAATAAAAATAGGGCGTGAGTGACTATTGTTATGCGCCACGGTGGGGCGTTATTGCGATGGTTTGCTTGCGTGTGGTGCAGTGCGCCATCGGGACGGCGCACGATAACGGGGCGCTAGCGCGCAAGGCTGTGCAGGGCGCGCAGGCAGGCAACCACTACATCAAAAGCGCGCACAATTTCACCCTCTTCAACGCTGGCGTATCCCAGCAACAGGCCGCGTTCGGCAGTGGGGCGCAGGTAGTAGCTGGAGAGCGGTTTCACCATGACGCCGTGGCGGAGAATCTGCGTGCTAAGCAATACATCATCCACCTGTGCAGGCAGTTTTAATAACATATGCAGTCCGGCATTGCTGCGATCGCCGACGTACTCGCTGCCAAGATGGGTTTCAATCAGTTGCGTCAACAGCGCGCGCCGGCGGGCATAAAGCAGCCGCATGCGGCGAATGTGCGCCGCATAGTGTCCTTCACGAATAAACTCACTCAGCGTTGATTGCGTTAGCCAGTGCCCGCCACGGTACAACTCGGCGTGGGCGATCTTCAGTTCTTGCGCTAACTGTGGCGGCAGCACCATATAGCTCACGCGCAAACCGGGATAGAGCGTCTTGCTGAATGTACCGATGTAGATCACCGGTGCATTTCTATTCAGCCCTTGCAATGCGGGCACCGGGTTGCCGGAGAAGCGAAATTCGCTGTCGTAGTCATCTTCCACGATCCAGCTATTGTGCTCCTGCGCCAGTGCCAACAGCCGTTGGCGACGCGCCAGACTCATCACCGCGCCCAGCGGATACTGGTGCGATGGGGTTACGCAAATCAGACGCGGCGCGCGTCCGGGGGGCGGTGTTTCCGGCGGAGCCATCCCCTGATCGTCCACGGTAATGGGCGTCACGCGTAATCCATTAATCGTCAGCACGTTGCGCATTCCCCAGTAGCAAGGGTCTTCGATCCATGCGCTATCGCCGGGGTTACACAGCATTTTGGCCAGCAGATCCATGCCCTGATGGGTGCCCTCGGTGATCAGCACTTGCTCCGGCGTGCACTCCACCGAGCGGGCCACGCGCAGATACTCCGTCAGCGCCAACTGCAACTCCGGGCTGCCACCCATTGGTGAATAGGAGAGCTGTTCCGGCTTCATGTGCCGCATCAGTCGCGTTTGCGTGCGCCGCCACAGATCGTGCGGAAAGCTGGCAATATCGGGAATGCCCGGCATAAACGCGCCCCATTGGCGCGCTGACGCACCAGCGTAACCCAACAGGTTCATCCCACGCCGAGACAGCGCCGGTGCGGCGGCGTGCGAAGAACCTTCCTGCTCATCGGGTACCCGCTCCATATTGCCATCGGGCAGTTGTTCCGTGACAAAAGTACCGCTGCCGGGACGGGTTTCGATGTATCCCTCTGCCAGCAGTTGTTCATAGGTGGCCAGCACGGTATTGCGTGACAGACTGAGCTGTTGCGCCAAATCGCGGGATGAGGGGAGACGACTGCCCGGCGTGATTGCGCGCGCCAGTATCGCCTGACGCAGCGTATCGTATAGCCGCTTGTTCAGTGTGCCTGACGTCTGTTTGGCTAACCGTTGCATCAATAAGTCAGTAAGCAGCGAGCGCAAAGTGGATCCCTTAAATTGTATAAACTGGCTCTGGATTATAGAACCAGAGCGCGCATAAATAGAATCAAATTTGATAACGGGTCTGTCGTCCTCGTATTCACCGGCCCGTCAATACTACCTTGTGCTTTGGGTGCGAACGTAATCGGGAGCTGAAAAATGAGTAATAGCGAATTGAATCAACGCCGTTTAGCCGCTACACCGCGTGGTGTGGCTGTCATGTGTGATTTTTATGCGGCGCGTGCCGAAAACGCCACGCTGTGGGATGTGGAAGGCAACGAGTACATCGATTTCGCTGCCGGTATCGCCGTATTGAACACCGGTCACCGTCACCCGAAAATTGTGGACGCCGTGCGCAAGCAACTGGATTGCTTCACCCATACCGCTTATCAAGTTATTCCTTATGGCAGCTACGTGGAGCTGGCTGAGCGTATCAATGAACGTGCCCCCATCGAAGGAACCGCTAAAACCGCCTTTTTCACCACGGGTGCCGAAGCGGTAGAAAATGCGGTGAAGATTGCACGCGCCTACACCAAACGTCCCGGCGTCATCGCCTTTAACGCCGCGTTTCATGGCCGCACGCTGCTGACGTTGACGTTAACCGGCAAAGTGGCACCGTATTCTACCGGCGTCGGCCCGTTCCCCGGTTCGATCTTCCATGCGTTGTACCCAAATGAAGCGCGTGGCATCTCGGTTGAACGTGCGCTGGAGAGTCTGGATATTTTGCTGCATACCGATATCGGTGCCGATCAGGTGGCTGCCATTATTCTTGAACCGGTACAAGGGGAAGGCGGTTTTGTCCCGGCACCGCCGGCATTCATCACCGCTATTCGTAAGCTGTGCGATGAACACGGCATTCTGCTGATTGCCGACGAAGTACAAACCGGCTTTGCCCGCACCGGCAAACTGTTTGCCATGGAATACTACGCGGAGAAAGCGGATCTGATCACCATGGCGAAAAGCCTGGGGGGCGGTTTCCCGATTTCTGGCGTAGTCGGTCGCGCTGACGTGATGGATGCTCCTGGCCCTGGCGGGTTGGGCGGCACCTATGCAGGCAACCCGCTGGCCGTTGCATCTGCGCTGACCGTGCTCGATATTATCGATGAAGAACAGCTGTGCCAACGGGCGCAACGCCTCGGGGCGCAGTTGGTGGAAACGTTGCAAGGTGCCAAAGCATCTTGTCCGGGGATTGTGGCGATTCGCGCCCAAGGGTCAATGGTGGCCGTCGAGTTTAACGATCCTGCGACCGGCAAACCTTCCGCTGAACTGACGCGCCGTTACCAACAGGCGGCGTTGGAGCAAGGCCTGCTACTGTTAACCTGTGGGGTACACGGCAACGTGATTCGTTTCCTGTATCCGCTGACCATCCCCGAGGCGCAGTTCAGTCAGGCGCTGAAGATTTTGACCAGCGTGTTGGCGAA
Organism: Candidatus Symbiopectobacterium sp. NZEC135; assembly: GCF_025962695.1. Classification (NCBI taxonomy): domain Bacteria; kingdom Pseudomonadati; phylum Pseudomonadota; class Gammaproteobacteria; order Enterobacterales; family Enterobacteriaceae; genus Symbiopectobacterium; species Candidatus Symbiopectobacterium sp. NZEC135. Next base: position 114,212 of record NZ_JAGFPF010000007.1, read on the forward strand.
GTAACCAGAGGATTATTATGCAATTGAAAAACAACGTACTTTTCCGTCAGCAATGTTTGATCGACGGTGAATGGCAGAACAGCGAACGGGGTGACACCCTTGAGGTGACTAACCCAGCGACCGGGGCTGTGCTCGGTTCTGTACCATTAGTGACAGCGTCACAAACGTCGATAGCCATTGCGGCAGCGGAAAAGGCGCTGGTGAGCTGGCGGGCGTTGACGGGGAAAGCCCGTGCCAGCCTGCTGCAAGCCTGGGCACGCCTGATTGTTGAACATCAGGATGCGCTGGCCGCGATCCTGACGGCTGAGCAGGGCAAACCGCTGGCGGAAGCGAAAGGTGAAATCACCTATGCCGCCTCGTTTATCGAGTGGTTTGCTGAAGAGGCAAAACGCATCGAAGGCAGCGTGTTGCAGACACCGCAAGGGCACCAACGCCTGTTGGTGATCAAACAGCCAATTGGTGTGTGTGCGGCTATCACCCCGTGGAATTTCCCAGCGGCGATGATCACGCGCAAAGTGGGGCCGGCACTGGCGGCAGGCTGCACCATGATCGTCAAACCGGCCGAGCAGACGCCTTTTACTGCGTTAGCGTTGGCGGAGTTGGCGAATCAGGCGGGCATTCCGCGCGGTGTGTTGCAGGTGATCACCGGTGAAGCGGCTGACGTGGGTAAAGTGCTGTGCGATAGCCCGGTGATCCGCAAACTGAGTTTTACTGGGTCGACGGAAGTAGGCCGCATCCTGATGGCGCAGAGTGCGCCAACGGTGAAAAAACTGTCGCTGGAACTCGGCGGCAACGCCCCGTTCATCGTGTTTGATGATGCTGATGTGGAATCCGCCATCAAAGGCATTCTGGCCTCGAAGTTTCGTAACAGTGGGCAAACTTGCGTCTGCGCTAACCGCATCTATGTACAACAGGGCATCTACCCGGCGCTGAAACAGCGTTTGGTCGAAGAGGTTGAGAAGCTGAAAGTGGGCGAAGGTACGCAACCGGGCGTCACGCAAGGGCCGCTGATCGATGCCGATGCGGTCGATAAAGTTGAGCAACACATTGCCGATGCGCTGGAGAAAGGCGCAACGTTACTCACCGGCGGCACGCTACACGCGCTGGGCGGTACGTTCTTTACGCCGACCGTGATTGCCGATGTGACACCGCAAATGCGCTTTGCGCGCGAAGAAACCTTTGGCCCGGTAGCACCGTTGTTCCCGTTCAAGGATGACGCTGAGGTTATCGCCATGGCGAACGACACCGAGTTTGGTCTGGCGGCCTATGTGTACACCCGTGATGCGGTCCGCCAGTGGAAGGTGCCGGAAGCGTTGGATTACGGCATGGTGGGTATTAATACCGGCCTTATCTCCAATGAAGTGGCGCCGTTTGGTGGGGTGAAACAGTCCGGTTTAGGGCGTGAAGGCTCGCGTTTCGGCATCGAAGATTATCTGGAGATGAAATATCTCTGCGTTGATTTATCGTAATGCCTGAGTGGCACGGTTCAGAAACCCGTTTCTGACCGTGCCGCAATCCGGCGCGCTGTTGCTAGCAGCCTCCGCCTTTTGCTGGTGCAGTGTGTGACCTGATGCACCACAACAAAGCAAAAAACGCGGCGTCAGGACAGTGCAGCCAACCATAAAAATTCCCTATGCCTTTTTCAGGCTCCAATCGCGGTAATTCAGCTAATCAGCCAGGGGTAATCCGAATTCATGGCACAGATTATGCTTTTTATTTGATGCATGATGCATCAAAAAATTGTGATGGGTACAGCCCGCATTTTACGTTGACGAACTCTCCAGGAGCCGCACTATGTTGACCAATACGTTACCGACGTTGACCAAGACGTTACCGTCCAAGATGTCCGCAGTGAAAAAAATGGCGCTCGGCGCGCTGGTGACTGCCATGGCTTCACAGGCCTATGCCGAAACCGTAACCGTTGTCTCGTTTGGCGGCTTGAACAAGGACGCTCAGGATAAAGCGTTCTACAAACCTTTCGCTGCGGCGGGTAAAGGAACGGTAGAAGCGGGTGAATACAACGGGGAGATGGCCCGTATTCGCGCGATGGTGGAAACCGGTCAGGTTGGCTGGGATGTGGTTGAAGTGGAAGGGCCGGAGCTGGTACGCGGCTGTAACGAAGGGATGTTTGAGCCGCTGGATTGGAAAAAACTGGGTAACCCTTCAGACTTCGTGCAGGGTGCGGTATCTGAGTGTGGCGCAGGGATTTTCCTCTGGTCTACCGTACTGACCTATAACGCCGCCAAACTGCCGCAGGCCCCGAAAAGCTGGGCCGATTTCTGGGATGTGAAAACCTTCCCCGGCAAACGTGCGCTGCGTAAAAGCGCCAAGTTTACGCTGGAGTTCGCGCTGCTGGCAGATGGCGTAAAACGCGAAGACCTCTACAAAGTGCTGGCAACCCCTGCCGGTGTCGATCGTGCGTTCAAGAAACTGGACCAAATCAAACCGAATATCCAATGGTGGGAATCCGGCGCGCAGCCGCTGCAATGGCTGGTGTCTGGCGATGTAGTGATGACCTCCGCCTACAACGGCCGCGTTACTGCGGCGCAGAAAGAAGGGCATGATTTCCGCATCGTATGGAATGACAGCATTTACGATCTGGACAGCTGGGCCATCGTTAAAGGCACCAAGCACAAAGCGCTGGCAGAACAGTTTATTGCTTTTGCCAACCAGCCTGAAAACCAGAAAGTGTTTGCTGAAACCATCCCTTATGGCCCAACGCACGTTAAAACGACCAGCCTGATCTCTCCTGACGTAGTGAAAAACTTGCCGACCGCGCCGGATAACCTGGCACAGGCCTTGCAGGTTGACACTGAGTTTTGGATTGACCACGGCGAAGAACTGGAACAGCGCTTTAACGCCTGGGCTGCGCAGTAAGTTGGTTTTGCCGTATCTGTGATTGGAGGTAAATGTATGACCCAGAATAACCTGGCTGCGGCGTTGCCGCCCGCCAACGAAAGAGAAGGGAGCCCGTTGCTGAAACAGCAGCTTAAAACGGCTGAAGCGCTGTATAAAAAGCGTTCTTTGCTGTTGATTGCGCCGCTGTTCCTTTTTTTGGTGGTGAGCTTTCTCTTTCCGATTTTTTCGATTCTGGGGAAAAGCATCTCGAATCCAGAACTGCGGGAAGCCATGCCGATGACCATTGCCGCATTGCGGCAATGGTCTGGCAACGAATTACCCAATGACGCGGCGTTTAATGCCGTGGCTGCCGATTTGCGTCAGGCGCGTAGCGCCGGACAGGTTGCCATGATCACCAAACGTCTCGGCTATGAAGGATCTGATTACCGTACCCTGATTAACCGCACCTTGCGCCAGTTGCCCGCACCTGACAGCGGTAACGTGCGTGAACAACTGATTCAAACGCAACCCATGTGGGGAGAACTCTCCACCTGGCGCACGCTGGATCGCGCTTCGCGTCCCTTCACCAGCTATTACCTGCTGGCGGTGTTCGATCATCGCGTTGACCCGGCATCGGGAAACATTGTTGCCCAACCGCCGGAACAATCGCTGTATGTCGATGTGCTGCTGCGTACGCTGTTGATGGCCGGCGTTGTGACGCTGCTGTGCGTTGGATTGGGCTATCCGCTGGCCTACTGGTTGGCAAAACAGCCGACTAACCGTGCCAACTTGCTGATGATTCTGGTGTTGTTGCCGTTCTGGACCTCACTGATAGTGCGCACTGCCAGTTGGATTGTGTTGTTGCAATCGGGCGGGTTGATCAACCGTGCCTTACTCAGTATTGGTATTATCAATGAGCCGTTGGTGATGGTGTTTAACCGCATTGGTGTCTATATCTCGATGACGCACATTCTGTTGCCGTTTTTGATCCTGCCGCTGTATGCGGTGATGAAGGGTATTTCTCCCAGCTACATGCGCGCGGCCATTTCGCTGGGTGCGCATCCGTTTGAGGCGTTCTGGCGCGTATATGTGCCGCAAACCTACGCCGGGATCACTGCCGGTGCGTTGCTGGTGTTCATGATGGCGATAGGCTACTACATCACGCCGGCGCTGCTGGGCGGGCCGAGTGATCAGATGCTGAGCTACTTTGTGGCGTTCTTCACCAACACCACCATGAACTGGGGGATGGCGGCAGCGCTAGGTACGCAACTGCTGATTATCGTGACGCTGCTCTATATTGTTTATATTCGCGTGACCCGCACCGACGCCGAAGCGGCGGCGCGTTAAGACGCAAGGAGAACCCTGATGAGACAACAAGGTGCCGTGGTCCTGCGTTTATGGAAAGGCTTCTTTAATTTTTACGGCGCAGCGATGCTGCTGTTCCTGGTGGTGCCGGTGCTGGTGATCGTGCCGCTGTCGTTTAACGCCGGTTCTTTCCTCAGCTATCCGCTGACCGGATTTTCGCTGCGCTGGTATCAGGAGTTTTTCAGCTCCAGCGCTTGGTTAGGCGCGCTGGGCAACAGCCTGATGATTGCGCCGCTCTCAACGCTGTTAGCCACGGTGCTTGGCGTATTGGCCTCCATCGGTTTGGTGCGCGGTGAGTTTCGTGGCAAGGCGTTGGTGATGGCAGTGCTGATCTCCCCGATGATTGCGCCGGTGGTGATTGTGGCGGTCGGGATGTTCTTCTTCTTTGCCAAACTTTCGCTGCTCAATAGCTATCTCGGCTTGGTGTTGGCCCACGCCATGCTCGGTGTGCCCTTTGTGGTGATCACCGTCACCGCGGTGCTGAAAAATTACGATCACAACCTGACCCGCGCCGCCGCCAGCCTGGGCGCGCCGCCGCTGTATGCGTTTCGCAAAGTGACGCTACCGCTTATTGCGCCGGGCGTGTTTTCCGGTGCGTTGTTTGCTTTCGCCACCTCGTTCGATGAAGTGATCGTCACGCTGTTCCTCGCCAGCCCACGCCAGCGCACGCTGCCACTGCAAATGTTTGCCGGTATCAGGGAAAACCTCGATCCAACCATTGCCGCTGCCGCCTCTATGATGGTGGGCGCTGCGTTGGTGCTGCTGATTGTGATGGAAGTACTGCGTAGGCGCGCGGAGAAACTCAGAGGTGGACGCTAGTACGCCAGTCGAGTCCTGTTTTTTGATTGTTAGTCTCCCGCATTGGGTGTGAACTTCGCGGGAGACTGAGAAGTCCGGTTGCCTCAACGCCGAGAATTTCACGCCGTTGCCTGCACAACACGTGCAGTATTTATCGGGTCAGATTTTGCTGAACAGTTCGCTGTTTCAGTTTTTTTTAACGCTGAATTTATGATGCATCAAATATCTAATGAGGTGCCTATGTCCGAGCAAAAGACCTTGTTGTTGACCGGCGCGAGTCGCGGGATCGGTCACGCCACGGTGAAGCATTTCCATGCGGCTGGATGGCGTATTTTCACTGCCTCACGGCAGAACTGGGTAGAGGATTGTCCGTGGGTGGAAGGGGTGCTGAACCATATCCACCTCGATCTGGAAGATATCGACAGCGTACAGGAGACGCTGCCGCTGATTAAAGAAAAACTCGGCGGTAGGTTGGATGCGTTGGTCGATAACGCCGGTATTTCGCCCAAGGGCGTGGATGGCAGTCGCCTTGGGGTGCGCCAGACCGACTACGCCACCTGGCTCAGGGTGTTTAACGTTAACCTGTTTTCCTGTGCACTGCTGGCCAACGGACTGTTTGATGAACTGCGTGCCAGTCAGGGCAGCATTATCAATATCACCTCGATTGCTGGTGCACGCGTGCACCCGTTTGCTGGCAGCGCCTATGCCAGCTCCAAAGCGGCACTCTCAGCGCTGACGCGGGAAATGGCAAACGAGTTTGGCCGCTACGGCATTCGCGTTAATGCCATTGCGCCGGGGGAAATTGAAACCAGCATCCTGTCGCCGGGCACCGATGAGATCGTGGCACGTCAGGTCCCGATGCAGCGTCTGGGTAAACCCGAAGAGGTGGCAAGCCTGATCTATTTCCTGTGCAACAGCGGTGCTTCCTATGTCAATGGCGCGGAAATTCAGGTTAACGGAGGCCAGCATGTGTGACGCGCAGGACACGGGCACGCTGATGACGCAGGCAGTACCGGAGGTTTCTTGCCAGCAGGCGCAGGCGCTGATCTGGCAATACTATGGCCTGCAAGGGGATGTCATCTTGCTTACCGGCGAACGGGATAAAAACTTTTGCCTGACCGTGCCCTCCGGGCGTCGCTATATGCTGAAAGTGATCAATGCTGCCGAATCTGTGGCCGAAAGCCACTATCAGACCGCGCTGTTGCTGCATGTCGCCCAGCAAGCGGCAGCGCTGCCGGTACCACGTGTGGTGCTGACGCGCTATCAGCAGGCAGAACCGGTGGTGGATATTGACGGCAACGCGTTGCGCATTCGTTTGGTGAGCTTTCTGGAAGGCACGCCGCTGCACGCGGTAACACCGTCTATCGCGCTGATGGAAAGTTTAGGCAGCACGCTGGCACAGTTGGATGTGGCATTGAGCCGCTTTTCTCACCCGGCGCAACAGCGGCAACTGTTGTGGGACATCAGTCGCGCTGAGCAAATTCGTCCTTATCTTGCGTTTGTGCATGATGCTGAACAGCAGCGGGCTATCACGCAGATCCTGCGACGCTACGATAGGCATGTGACACCGCAGCTAAAAACGCTGCGTCAACAGACTATCCATAACGACATGAATCCACACAACGTGCTGGCAGACGTGGGGGATGTCACGCGCGTAAGCGGCATTATCGATTTCGGCGATGCGCTGTATGCGCCTCTGATCAATGACCTGGCGACGGCGTTAGCCTATCAGGTCCATGACGGGGACGATCCGTTCGCGTTTATCGTGCCGTTTACCGCGTCTTATCATGCGCATTTACCGTTGACCGAGCAGGAGATTGCGCTGCTGCCCGATCTCATCATGACGCGTCTGGCGCTGATCGTCACCATTGCACAGTGGCGTGCCGCACGCTATCCAGAAAATCGAGACTATTTGTTGCGCAATTTGCCGCGCAGTTGGCGCAGCCTGCAACAGATAACTGGTTATTCGCACGATCGATTCTGCCAGCGGATATGGCAGGGGATAAGGGAGATAAATAATGGCTGAAGTGACAATGTCACCAGTAAATGACAGCGCCGAACTCCTGGCGCGCCGCCAGCGCGTATTGGGTCAGGGTTATCGACTCTTTTATCAGGAGCCGTTGCATCCGGTGCGCGGCGAGGGCGTCTGGCTGTTCGATGCGCAGGGCAAACGCTATCTGGACGTGTACAACAACGTGGCATCGGTCGGACATTGCCATCCGGCGGTGGTGGAAGCCATTGCCCGGCAGAGCGCCCAGCTCAATACGCATACCCGCTATCTGCATCATGCCATCGTTGATTTTGCCGAAGATTTGTTGCGCGAATTTCCACCTGAACTGGACAACCTGATGCTGACCTGCACCGGCAGTGAAGCTAATGATTTGGCCCTGCGCATTGCGCGGCATGTGACGGGCGGCACCGGGGTTATCGTGACACGTTGGGCCTATCACGGCGTGACCAGTGCGTTGGCAGAACTTTCCCCGTCACTCGGCGACGGCGTGGCACGCGGTAATTATGTAAAACTGATTGATGCACCAGATAACTATCGTCAGCCCGGTGCATTTTTGGCGTCGGTGCAGTCGGCATTGGCGGAGATGCGGGCAGAGGGCATTCGTCCTGCGGCGCTGCTGTTCGATACCATTTTTTCCAGTGATGGCGTCTTCTCGCCCCCGGCTGGCGAAGTGGCACAGGCGGTACAGTGGGTGCGCGACGCGGGGGGGCTGTTTATTGCGGATGAAGTACAGCCGGGTTTTGGTCGTACCGGCGAAGCCATGTGGGGATTTGCCCGTCATCAGGTGGTGCCGGATCTGGTCAGCTTGGGCAAACCGATGGGCAACGGACATCCAATTGCCGGACTGGTCGGTAAATCGGCGCTGTTTGCCGCGTTTGGGCGTGATGTTCGTTATTTTAATACCTTTGGCGGTAATCCGGTGTCGTGTCAGGCTGCACATGCGGTGTTACGCGTGATCCGTGAAGAGCAACTGCAACAAAACGCGTTGCGGGTCGGGCATTGCCTGCGTGAAGGGTTACAAGCGTTAGCGCAGCGTCATGAACTGCTGGGCGATGTGCGCGGCAGCGGACTGTTTGTTGGCGCGGAACTGGTGAGTGACCGTGAACACAAAACGCCAGCCAGCGCTGAGGCGGTAGCGGTGGTGAATACCATGCGCCAGCGCGGCGTATTGATCAGCGCCACCGGGCCTGCAGGCAATATTCTGAAGATTCGACCTCCTCTGGTATTCAGAGAAGAACATGCCGCGCTGTTTCTCGATACGCTGGACGCCGTGCTGACCGACGTGGCGCAGCGGTAGGGAGTGTTCGTCAGCACGCGGGGTAAGGACGCCAATTTACGCGTCCTTGGCGTTATCTTCCGCGTGCTCGATGAACGCCAGCATGGTGTCGCTGCCATCAAGAATATCCTGTTGGATGGCATGCTGTGCAGCGGTTCCGTCCTGTTGGCGTAGGGCAGCCAGCACCTCTTGATGGTGCTCAATCGCCATTTGATGGGAGAAGTGGGCATAGGCCTGAGCAACCAGCGGTCCGGTGCGCATCCACAGGCTGCCGATAAACTGGCTGAGCAGCGGCATATCAGCCATCTGCGCCAGCATCAGGTGAAATTCACTGTTGAGACGCAGCGCCGCGCTTAAATCGTTATCATCAATTGCCTGAAGGTTTTGCGTGATGTTGGCGTCCAAGTCGGCAAGCCTACTCGGTGTCATCAGCGCGGCGGCGTGCAGCGCACCGCTGCCTTCCAGCGATACGCGTAAGGTCCGAATCTCAATAAACTGTGCGCTGGTGAGTTGCGGCACGCGGATATCGCGCGGTGTTTTCAGGATCAACGCCTGCTCTTTGGCGAGTTGCAAAATGGCATCGCGCACCGGAGTGACGCTGGTCCCGACTTGAGCTGCCAGCTCGCGAATACGCAGCCGATCGTCCGGTTTTAGCCGCCCCATAATCAGCGCTTCGCGCAGCATGGTGTACACACTGGAACCCAGATAACTGTGGTTGATTTGCCCAATTGGATAATTCACGCATTCACCCCGAGAAACAGCGCATTCCTGTCGCTTCAATCGATCTATTATACAATATGATGCATCATCGTGCATCGGCTACCTGAAAAAGAAACCGGCTTTCCGCGCCGCTGTTGAAGAGAAAAATGCGTGGCTGCGCAATTTTGTTCTAAACCCAGAGAGAATGCGGAGTGACAATGGTGTGAATATCCGCATACTGCTCACAGAAGCGGTATCAGCAGGGGGCACTCTATGAGTAAAGCAACGCCACGTGAACAGGCGCAGTACCATCGATTGGAAGCCTTCGGTGGCTTGGAAATGTTGCAGGCCCGCTATTATCGCCAGCGCTTTTCCCGTCATGTGCATGACACCTTTTGTGTGGGGGTGATTGAAGAAGGTGCTCAGCGTTTTTATCGTTCCGGCGGGGAGCACGTTGCGCCACAGGGAGACATCATTTTGGTCAATGCGGATGATGTGCATACCGGGTGCTCGGCCCGAGAGAACGGCTGGGCCTATCGCGCCATCTACCCACACCCGGATCTGTTTCGCACTATCTCGCACGATCTCCACCAGTCTGAAGGGTCGGTGCCGTGGTTTCCGGATGCGGTGCTGCACGATCCGGGGCTGGCGCAGCAGTTACAGATGGCGTTTCGCCTGTTGGCACAGCCGGGCAACACGCTGTTAAAGGAGACGTTGCTGTTTTCATCGCTGAGCTGGTTGATGCTGCGCTACAGCAAAACACGTCGCACGCCGCGCCCGTTGCCCTTTTCCGAGCAGCGCGTGCTACAGACCAAAATGTTGCTGGATGATACGCCAGAGCAAGAGTGGTCCCTGACCACGTTGGCGGCGATGGCGGAACTGAGCCCGTGGCACTATTTACGCCAATTTAAGGCGCTGGTCGGCATTCCGCCGCATGCCTATCAGGTGCAGGCGCGGTTGCGCAAGGCGAAAACGCTGATGCTGCATGGGCATACGCTCGCTGCGGTATCGTCACAGTGCGGTTTCTCCGACCAAAGCCACTTTACCCGCCATTTTAAAAATGCCTTTGGTGCAACGCCCGGCAGTTTTATTCAAAGCATCGTCTGGGATCGGACAGAACGAGCGCCGCTGTTAGGTTAATTAATCGCGTTACAGCGACGGGTTTTGGCAGCAATATTGTTCAATACCCTGTCCCCGAGGTTTGGCTAGCCTGAAGACCGCACTCGATTACAAAGGTCTCAGGTCGCTATGGAAAAGCATGCTTTATCACAACCGGGCGCTGCGCCAAACGCCAGCTTACCCGACTCGCGGTGGCGCGATATTCGTGCCGGTGTTCTTGATATGTTCCCGTTTTGTCTGGCGGTACTGCCTTGGGGCATTCTGGCGGGTTCAATGGCGGTTCAGGCTGGGTTGCCGCTCTGGCAATCCATTGGGCTCTCGGCGTTGGTGTTTGCCGGTGCTGCACAGTTGGTCACGCTAGGATTGGTGATGAGCGGTGCCAACGTCATCACGATTTTAATCACCGTTTTCTTTATCACCACCCAACATATTATCTACGCACTGACCTTACGTGATTATGTGTCTCGACTGGCGCTGCGCTATCGTCTGCCGATTGGCTTCTTGCTGACGGATGAACTGTTTGCGCTGAGCGGAGGTAAGTCGGCACAGCAGTCGCGTTCTGTCAGCTATTTGATCGCTGCGGGCGGGTTTTTTTATGTCTGCTGGGTGATCTTCAGCGTTGCCGGCATCGTCATGGCGACGCGGATACCTGATTTGGCCCGCTATCATTTGGATTTCTCGATCATTGCCACCTTTATCACCATCGTCGTACCGATGGTGCGTAGCATCAGTACACTACTGGGCGTGGTGTTATCACTGGTGCTCTCGATGGCTCTGGCCTATTTCAACGTGGAGGGCGCGGTGGTGATCGCCGGTCTGAGCGGCATGTTCTTTTCAGCATTGCTGTCACAACGTGAGGGGGTGGCGCAGTGAATGGTGCATTGTTATTTGCCCTGGCGGGCATCGTGTTTCTCAACCGCTATCTGTTTCTTGAACCGCGTTTGCCGATTCGCTTGCCTGCACTGGTACAGCAAGCGCTGAAATATTCAGCGCCCTGTCTGCTAACGGCGATATGCGGCCCGATCATCCTAATGGATCACGGTATTGTGCGGCCGCTCGGTGATAACCCCTATTTATGGGGCGCGCTGTTTAGCGTGATTATCGCTTTCTTTATTCGCAATATGCTGCTGGCGGTGGTGTTGAGTTTGATCTTTTTTGCGCTTCTGCTTTCGCTGTAAGGCTTGTCATTTTCGCGACGCTGGCATTCTGGAACCGTAGCTTGGAGGGAGAAGAATGCCGACATCGTGGAATAGTGTCTCTTCTAAAAATGAGAAAGCTGGTTTGCTTTTTTATTCATTGACGCAACGCTCATTTCTCACTACTTTAACATAACGATATAATAATGTTTATGTTATTGTTTTATATGTGTTATTTATCTTGATGTTCCCCTCGTGACATAAATAAGTAGCCAAACAGACAGGCACGGTACGGCCGGATTCCGTCAGTAGCGATGTTCCTGCAACGTATCCATTATCCGCATTCACGAGAGGAGTAAACCCGGTCATGATTCGGTTAGAAGGCGTGTGCGTAGACTTTCCCGGTGGTAACACCGGTCCGGTCAGGGCCGTCAACGATGTTAATTTAACCATCCGCTCCGGCGAGGTATTCGGCATTGTCGGCACCAGCGGTGCAGGGAAAAGCACGCTGCTACGCACCATCAATATGTTGCAACGCCCTACACAAGGCCGTATCCGTATCGGTGAAACGGTCATCAGCCAGGCCTCAGGACGCGAACTGCGTCAGCATCGTCAGCGTATTGGTATGATCTTCCAGCATTTTAACCTGATGCATACCCGCACCGTGTTTGAAAATGTGGCGTTTAGTCTCCGCGCCGCCGGGAAATCCCGCGCGGAGATCGCGCAACGGGTGCCGGAGATTCTTGAGCTGGTAGGGCTGTCCGAACGCGGTAATGCCTATCCGGCGCAGTTGAGCGGCGGTCAAAAACAACGGGTGGGGATTGCTCGCGCCATTGCCAACCATCCCGAAGTGTTGTTGTGCGATGAACCGACCTCGGCGCTCGATCTGGAAACCTCGGCCTCGATTCTGGCTCTGTTGAAAAATATTAATCGCCAGTTGGGCATTACCATGGTGCTTATCTCCCACGAAATGAACGTCATCAAAAGTATCTGCCACCGTATGGCGGTGATGACGGGGGGCAATATCGTGGAGGAGGGCGATGTGTTTGATGTGTTCTGCGCGCCAAAACATCCTTTTACCCGACAGTTGGTGCAGCACGCCAACAAGATAGACTTACCCGAGCGGTTTTATCGTTCAGACAAAGGCCCATTGCTGAAAATCATGTTTGCCGATGACTCTGTGGAGCAACCGGTGCTATCCGAAGTGGCTCAGCGTTTTCAGGTTTCAATCAATATCCTGCACGGCAATATCGAATACATCAATGAGCGCGCGCTGGGGCATATCATTGCCCAGATTTCGCATCAGGATGGCGCACAGGCGGATAACGTCAGTGCTGCATTGGCCTATATTGGTCAACACACCTTTGGCGTGGAGGTTGTCCATGAATGAGTTAATGGGTGAATTGAGCGTTGCTTTTGGTGAAACCTTTACCATGGTGTCGATCTCGACCCTGGGCGCCGTGTTGCTCGGATTGCCGCTCGGTATCGCTATCTATGTGACCGATCGTCATCTTTTTTGGCAGAACCGCGTGGTCTACCTGCTTTCCACCGTGCTGGTCAATATTATTCGCTCGGTGCCGTTTGTGATTCTACTGGTGCTGCTGTTGCCGCTGACTCAGTGGCTGTTGGGCAGCACCATCGGCCCGGTGGCGGCGGCAGTGCCAATGTCAGTGGCCGCCATTGCGTTCTATGCCCGGTTGGTGGACTCCGCGCTGCGTGAAGTCGATCCCGGTATTGTGGAAGCGGCAGAAGCGTTTGGTGCCAGCCCGATGCGGATCATCGCTACCGTGCTGTTGCCGGAAGCGCTGGCGGGGTTGCTGCGTGGATTGACGATTACATTGGTCAGCCTGATTGGCTATTCGGCGATGGCGGGTATCGTCGGCGGCGGTGGCGTCGGGGATCTGGCGATCCGCTTTGGCTACTACCGTTATGAAACAGAAGTGATGGTGATCACCGTGATCGCGCTGGTGGTACTGGTGCAACTGGTGCAAACCGCCGGGGATTGGGTATCACGCCGGGCCAACAAGCGTGAAAAACGCTGAGACCAGACACTGAGAATACAGGGTTGAAGACGCATGAAAATTGACAAGATTGTACTGCGCAAAATGAAGATGGCGCTGAAGACGCCGTTTACCACCAGTTTTGCCACCCAAACGGAAAAGCACTTCACCATTGCAGAAGTGCATGCTGGTGGCGTTATCGGTTACGGTGACTGCTCCGCGATTTCGTTGCCGTTCTACAACGAAGAGACCAACGTCACGGCCTGGCATATCATGCGGGATTTTCTTATCCCGATGGTGAAGCAGGCCGGAGCGATTTCCCACCCCTCTGAAGTGCGTGAAATCTTTATGCCGGTAAAACGCAATAACTGCGCCAAAGCGGCGATTGAAGGCGGTATCTGGGATGCCTTTGCCAAACAGCAAGGTATTCCACTGCATCAGGCGATTGGTGGCACGCGCGACCGGGTGGAAGCAGGTGTCAGCATCGGCATTCAATCTTCTCCGCAAAAGTTGGTCGAGGTGGTCGCTGGCTATCTGGATGAAGGTTATCGCCGTATCAAGATAAAAATCAAACCGGGCAAGGATATCGATTACATCGAGGCGCTACGCAGCACCTTTGGCGATATCACGCTGATGGCTGATGCCAACTCCGCCTATTCGTTGGACGATATCGATTTCTTTAAGCGCCTCGATCGTTTCAATCTGCTGATGATTGAACAGCCGCTGGCGCACGACGACATTGTCGATCACCGTAAACTTCAGGCCGCGATTGCCACACCCATTTGTCTGGATGAAAGTATTGCCTCCGTTGAGGATGCACGTAAAGCCATTGAGCTGGGCAGCGCCCGCATCATCAATATCAAGGTGGCGCGGGTCGGTGGCATCACCGAAACCAAATTGATCCATGACTACTGTCAGGCGCACCAGATCCCGGTGTGGTGTGGCGGTATGCTGGATACGGCGGTGGGCAAAGCGCACAACATTGCGGTAGCCTCGTTGCCCAACTTCGTTTATGCCCACGATATTCCGCCTTCCAGCCGCTACTGGCATGAAGATTTTATGCTGCCGCTGGTGGAAATGGATGCGGATAGCTGCGTCGCGGTGCCAAACGCGCCTGGGATCGGTTTTGATATCAACCCCACGCTGTATCAGCGCTATTGCTACGGCGAGGAAACGTTTCAATTTTAATGCTGGGTTCAGCATTGGGGCGTCACCACCAGGGAAACGCTCACTCTACTAAAACAGGAAACGCAACATGACATTCAAAAAATGGTTACCGCTGCTGCTCGTTCCCTTGCTGGGGTTCGGACAAGCCTATGCCACTGATGTGACAAAAGAGATCACCATCGGTGTTTCACCCGGCCCTTATGGCGATATGGTAAAACAGGCCATCAAACCAGAACTGGCAAAGAAAGGCTATACGGTTACGGTACGCGAATTCAGTGACTATATTCAGCCCAATCTGGCGCTGTCAAACAACAGCATTGATGCCAACTTGTTCCAAAACCGCCGCTATCTGGATCGTTTTAGCGCCGATAAAGGCCTGAAATTATCTGAAGTGATCACCGTCCCCACGGCAAGCATGGGTTTCTACTCCAACAAGGTAAAACACCTTGATGAACTGAAAGCCGGAGATGTGGTGACGTTACCGAACGATCCATCCAATCTGGCGCGTTCGTTAGATTTTTTGCAGAAATACGGACTGATCAAGATTAACCCGGATATCACCCCCACTAAGGCATCGTTGCGCGATATCACCGAAAACCCGAAGGGGCTGGTGTTTAAACCGTTGGAAGCGGCACAACTGCCGCGCGCGTTAGGGGGCGTAACCGGGTCACTGATCAACGCCAATTTCGCCATCTCTGCCGGTCTGAAACTGGCTGATGCCATTCAGTTGGATATTCTGCCGGAAGACCTGAAAAACATGATTGTGGTGCGAGCGGAAGATGCCGATAAGCCGTTTGCGCAGGATCTGAAAGCGGCTGTTGAATCGCCGGAGTTTGAAGCCTTTTTCGATCGCAAAGACACCATGTTCTCTGCGTTCCAGAAACCGGAATGGATGACGGCGCGTCACAAACCGTAAGGAAACAGAGGCCGCGTAAGCGGCCTTTTTCGTGCGCTACTCCTGACTGTACTCGCGATGTTTCTCCAGCAGGGCGCTCCCTTGTTCTCCCAGCTCCCAGAACAACCCTGTCATGATCGCCACCCCTTCTTCCACCACCGGACGTAGCAGATGCTCATTGACCGCATGCTGACCGCAGGTGGGGTAAGAGTGGGGGATCCACAGCGTCGGCAATCCCAGAATGTCCGCAAATACGTCATTGGGCAGCGATCCCCCCAGATTGGGCAGCAGCGTGGGTTGCTTACCGCTGATGTCACGCATCAGGTCCAGTGTCCAGTCCACCAGCGGATTTTGTGGATCAAAACGGGTGGCGGGAGAGCTGTTAAGCAGTTCTACCTCAATATGCCCATAGCCGTGCTGAGCCAAATGACGGCGTACATGGTCAATCAAACGGTCACTGTCAGTCCCGACCACAAAGCGCAGTTGGCACACTGCCGTCGCTGTCGCCGGAATGGCGTTGACCGGGCGTGCCGGGTTGCCTGTAACAAACGAAAGCACCTCAAGTGCGTTCCATCCCAGCAATTTCTCGGCGGCGCTCAGGCCCGGCTCACCCCAGTGCGGGTCGATATCCGGGTCGCCAGGATTGCCCGCCGGAACCACATCTTGCAATATCGCGCGCAGCGCGGGCGTCAGCGGTGGCGGCAGCAAATCGTCGATCAGAATCTTGCCGCTGCCGTCAACCAGCGTGGCGATGGCGTTGGCAAGCTGTGTGCCGGGATTGCTGAGCAGCCCTCCCCAGTTACCAGAGTGATAAGCGCGATCGCGCCCCTGCACATGCAGTTTGAAATTGATGCAGCCACGTGAGCCCAAAAACAGCGTTGGCCTATCGGCATGCAGGCGCGGACCATCGGAGGCAATAAAAATATCCGCAGCCAGCAGTGCCGCGTGTTGGAGACACACTTCGGCCAACCCTGGAGAACCAATCTCTTCGCCCATTTCAAACAGCAGCTTGCAGTTAAATCCCAGCCGTGCACCGCGCGCCAGGTAGACCTGTTCCAGCGCCAGTAAATTGATGGTGTGCTGGCCTTTATTATCCGCGCTGCCGCGCCCGTACCAGCGGTCCTGCTCTGCGATCAGTTGCCACGGATCCAATCCTGCGCGCCAGTTGGCCGCATCACCGAACACCACATCCCCGTGCCCATAAGAAAGCAGTGTGGGGAGCGCAGGATCTTCAATGCGTTCCGCCAACATAAAGGGCATCTCTGGCGCTGCCTCGGTGGTGAGAAAATGGCAGATAAAGCCCATAGTTTCTAATACCGGACGTATCTCATCGCTTAGGTAGGCGCGCAGAACGGCATGATTATCGGGTTTCTGGCTCTCGGTGGCTAGCGCCAGGCGGCGTGCCAGCGTGTGAGCAAAATCACCGCGCGTCACACTGCGTGTGGCGCGGCGAATGACATCGGAACGTGTCATAGATTCCTTTATGATTGTTTTGGAACAGCAAAGGCTATTTAAGGGAAAAACGGGCTTTGCCACCATAATAAAATTTGCAATCAAGCTTTGCTTTTCATATAAACCTCAAACGGACTATTGGGAATTTCTCAGATTATGTTGAGCAGTGAACTCCGCTATTTTCTGGCTGTAGCAACAACGGGCTCACTGAGTGCCGCCAGCCAGCAACTCTTCGTGGCGGTGTCCGCCATCAGTCGGCAGGTTCAGCGTTTGGAGGAGCGCATGGGCGTGTCGCTGTTTGAGCGCCACGCGCGCGGCATGATTTTGACTGACGCGGGCCGTATTCTGGAAAATCACGTACGCAAAAGTATGATGGATTTGGACGCGGCGGTGGCTGAAATACAGGGACTGAGCGCACAGCGTAAAACGCTGATACGCGTCGGATGCACTGAGGGAATGGCTTTTGACGCGTTGCCCAACGTGTTTGCCCAGTTTCAACAATCACACCCGGAAACCGCGTTTCATCTCAAGGTGGGGTCGGCGCAGCAGGTCTCTCAGATGGTTCGTCACGGTGAGGTGGACGTGGCTTTGCAATTTGCGTTTGCGCCAGAGCACGGTGTTGAGGTGTTGCTTTCGCTCCCCGCGCCGTTACTGTTGTTGATGGCGGAGGATCACCCGCTGGCAGGTGACACCATCCAGTTAGCCGACCTGTCTCCTTACCCATTGGCGTTGCCTGAACCGACCACCACACTGCGTCAACTGTTCGATCTCTCTTGCCGCATGCAGGGCACCTACCTGGAACCCACACTCTGTTGCAGCAACTTCACCACGCTCTATCATTACGTACTCTCCACGCCACAGGCAGTAACGGCATGCAGCTTTTACTCGGTGATGTATAAGTGCCGACAAGCGCCGCTCCGGCTGGCAAGGTTGGCGATGCGCCAACTGGAACAGCGTGCGTTGCAGGTGCAAATCCAGCCCGGTCATACCCTTACCAATGTACAGCAAGCGTTTATCGCTATGATGCAAGATGTGCTTCACGATGCGGAAAATTACTGTAATACGCTTTTTGATAGAGAAAATTAGCGATATTGATTTGAACTCCATCACGAAATT
The DNA here is from genome assembly GCF_025962695.1 of Candidatus Symbiopectobacterium sp. NZEC135. Classification (NCBI taxonomy): domain Bacteria; kingdom Pseudomonadati; phylum Pseudomonadota; class Gammaproteobacteria; order Enterobacterales; family Enterobacteriaceae; genus Symbiopectobacterium; species Candidatus Symbiopectobacterium sp. NZEC135. The sequence continues at coordinate 132,084 of NZ_JAGFPF010000007.1, forward strand.
CAGGTAAAAATCGGATTTTGTGTTCAGAACAACCTCAATAGTATTGGTGTAGCATTGACGCGAAATCAGCAACGTGCCTCACCTTATCGGGTTGACGATTTTTTGCTGAAAAAACACATGGAGATTCGTTATGTTACGCAAGCGACCGATGGCATTTTATGCCAACAGAAAGGATGCTGGTTGTATGGATGGTTTGGTCATCCATCGGTTACACGCTGCTTATCCCGTAAAAAACATTCGGCCTAAACACACGCTTTCAATGGCATTGCTGCGACGATCGTTACGCCGGCAGGGCGGTGAGGGGCGGGGCGTACTGTATTGCCATTCTGTGCAACAGAACGATGTGGCAGCCTGGTTACGCCAACACGCACATTTGGGTTGGCGTCTCGAAATCGATGCGAGATTAATTCCGGGGGAAGTGCGGTTAAAAACAGAAGGTGGTGTATTTACGTTGAAGTGGTAACAACATCTATAGCAAGATCCATTATTAGGCTGATAACAGTCGGTAAAAATAAAGTGTTGCATGCATGTTCTCCCTGCTTCTCAGAATAATAAAAAACCTTATTTTTGTTAGGGTGAAATAAAATAATGTGCTAATGCAAATAAAAACCTCTAGGCGTAAATCTTTGTCACTATATTGAGTTTCCCATTCCTTCCTTCTATCATCGCAAAAAACATTAATCACAATGCGCGTTGTTAACAGCGTGCATTGTGATTTTTTGATTTTATTTATCTCTCTGATATT
>NZ_JAGFPF010000800.1:0-927 GCF_025962695.1 Candidatus Symbiopectobacterium sp. NZEC135
GGCAGAATAGACTTCTATCTTGGTATTGCTACACCGGAAATATCCATGAACGAGTTCTTTATCGAAAATGCCATCAAGACCGAGTTTTGCATTATGGCACGACATGGACATCCGTTAGCGGGCAGCACCGCACTCAGCCAATTGCAAGGGTGTAAATGGTATTTCCCAAATGCCAGAACGGGATACTACAAGGAACTGGAGAAACATATTTTCCCCAATGGCAAGCAGGCTGACAGTCGCATCATTTATGGCGATTCTATGACGATTGGCGAGCAGTTGGTGACCAATGAGGATTATCTGTTTATTGGTCCCAAAGCGATTCTCATCGATCGTTCCTGTCAAAGAAACGCTGCCTGCTGCCGAGTATACGCTGATCTACAAACAGCAGTTGGGGCTAACCCCCTTGGCTAAAGAGCTGATGGACGAAATCAACGCAGCTTGTACCGCATTTCTCACCAACCCGGTGTAGTGCAATGTAGGCCCTTTTGCTCCGCAAAAAAGGGGTTCCAAAGTACATCAACCGATAGTGACACTTCCCCCGCCTATCAACACACCACCGCAGCCAACGGTGTCTCCGGTGCGCGCAGCGGGCTTGCCGTCGATAAAGACACTGGATGAACCGCTGCTGATGGTTCGACTGTGCCCGTGTGGAGAGAGAGGATCCCCCTGACGAGCCAATGGCAGACCATCAACCTTAACGGTTGATGATCCCGCCACGACTGATGTCGGCGGATGGCTACCGTGCCCGGTATCGTTATCACCTGTTTTTACTGCGTTACCCATTTCTCATCCCTCATTACCCTCTATCCCGAACTGTTTTATTTGACCGGGTGCTGATCGGTTCTTGGCTGCTTTGCGCGGTAGTCATCCATTATCGGGGCCCAGGCCATTCCCTGGGGTACCGGATATTGCTTAAATAATGCACCA
>NZ_JAGFPF010000801.1:0-924 GCF_025962695.1 Candidatus Symbiopectobacterium sp. NZEC135
CCGTTGGTGCCGGTACGCCATCAGACGCCGCATGCCGATACGGTAAGCGCGGTCCTGATCCAGAACCCCATCCAGTTTGTAATCCTCTACTTTGCGGGGTGTAGGGTTGTCCTCCGTACGGCACTGAACGGTTTCCTCCGCCCACGTAGTGCCGTTGATGTAGGTAACGTCTACGCCGTCGTAATCATCCTCTGATGGCGCAGTAAACGCGGTCTGCATCGGCTCGGTCATTTCCTGCGGCGTGATGGCCCCCGTCCAGGGTTTTATCCCTTCCCTGCCCGCTGATGCCAGCCCGTCAGATAACAGAAAATAGCCCATTCCCGCATTGGCGATCGTCTGGAGGATATCGAGCGCCGACTTGTTGCTTTCATTCGCCTCAAAGTCGAAGGTTTCACCGCGTGGCGTCCAGTAGTTGGCCTCCAGTGCAGCAATCGTCTCGGTGTCAGTGGCAATCCCCAGGCTATCAAGAATGTGATGCAGGGCACCGCTGATGCTGCGGTTGGGGTAACCATCATACTGGCGGGTTGCCACAACGTTTACACGCCGGTCAGACTGTGCGGCGATACGATTGCCGGTACGAACTGTCAGCGCAATGGTTGTGACATCGGCGTAACGTGCTGGCCGTTTACTGAGGCGAGAGCGCAACGCCTGCCAGTAAACCAGGTCACGCGTTGATCCGCCTGCGGTCGCCGTTGTGCGTCTCACGCGAACCTCAATTTGCCCTGCGGTGTCCACGTCAAACACTTCGGTAAAGCCGATCGCATCTTCTGAGCTGTCAGAGTAACGAATGGTTTTCTCTGTCCAGTCATCATCACCGACCACGCGATACTGAATAGCGACCGTGACCGCTGCCCCGCCCTTGTTCCCCTTGTTGTCGTAAGAGCAGAGCCCGCTGGTAAAAGCAAAATTGATTTCAAACCGCTT
>NZ_JAGFPF010000802.1:0-923 GCF_025962695.1 Candidatus Symbiopectobacterium sp. NZEC135
CAGAAATACCGTTTATTGAACCAACCAAGCCATCACCGCCACCGCCACCGCCGCCCGCACCAATAGGTCCCGAACAGCCACCGCACACGGAGTTTCCGCCATTTCCACCGGCACTTCCTTGAGGATTAATCGATGTGCCCGATATACCGCCAGTGCCCGCACTCCCGGCCGTACCACCGGATGCGGCACGGCCTGCGCTGCCAGCACCGCCATTCCCATTGCTCAAACCGTCGCCACCAGAACCTACTGCACCGGTACCCAGCCCCCCTGCGCCAAATCGTCCACCACCACCACCTACGCCCGCGTTGCCTCCGTAGCCATCAATCGGGAAAGGGTTGTCAGCACCAGAACCGTCAGCGAGAGCCACTGAGGCGTTTACGCAAAATGCTGCGATTAACAGCAAGCGTAATAGAGGCATCTTTAAGACAACGTTATATATTGTCACTGCTCCATCCTGGGGGAGTAACCGAATATTATTATTTTGCTTTTTTGGGGGATGGGATAAATGAACAAAGCAATGCTTTTTCATTGTTTACTCCACTAGGGTTTTTAAAAAAGGATGACAAAAATTATTTTTGCCCCTTAATAGAAAAAATTTGCTAACACTTTGTTTTTATGATTATGGTATGGGGGAGTGTATTTTCAGTGTAATCAAATTCTTAATTGTTTCTTCTTGTTGTGTTGTGTACCAATATTAATTGATGTGAGTCCACTCTTTGGAGTGATATATTTCTCTTTCTTTTTTTCCCCTATGCTTAGTCGTCGATAACTTTTGACTCATAAGGCTGTAACCTTATCTGCCCACATACGGCGTTACGGCGCTGACACATCCCCCTTGCGTACAACGGCAATCTATTGTGTATTAAGCACATGCAGGTCTGACAATTGCCAAGAGAAGAGCCCTATTGATGCAACGAAACCCT
>NZ_JAGFPF010000804.1:0-922 GCF_025962695.1 Candidatus Symbiopectobacterium sp. NZEC135
GCAAACATCTGGCGCAACACCCCTACAATCGGGTGAAGCTGCTCAATGCGGGCGTTCAGGTGAGCGGTGAGAAACACGAGTATGTCATTCCCTTTAACCAACTGCTTGATATTCAATGCAAGCGTGGTTTGGTATGGGGGGAGTTGGAATTTGTGCTGCCGGACAACCAGGTTGTGCGGCTGCATGGCACCGAATGGCAGGAAACCCAGCAGTTCTACCGCTACCTGATGAAAATGTGGCGTCAGTGGAGTGACGACATGAGCGCGGTGTGTGCCGACGCGTTGCAGCGCCAGGTCACCGACATCGAGCAAATGACGAACCACCATGGGTGGGTTTCACGCCATGCGTTGGCTGAATTGCAGACGGCTATTCGCGCAACGCTGGCATCCTTGCCGCTGCCTGCCGCGAGACTGACGGAGTTTGTCAACTGCTGTGACAGCTACACCCTTTGTCAGCAGTGGCTCGCTGAGGGTGAATCGTGCCGAACAGCCTGTAACCAGGCCTGGATGGAAAAAACGCTCTCCTCAGAGCAGGCATTTTTTGACGGCGTTGAAACCACCCCGCTGAATGTTTCGCAGTGTCGCGCCGTAATCAATGGTGAAGATTCCGTATTGGTGCTGGCCGGTGCGGGCAGTGGAAAAACATCCGTGCTGGTGGCTCGTGCCGCCTGGTTGTTGCACCGAAACGAAGCGATGCCGGAACAAATCCTGTTACTTGCTTTTGGCCGTAAAGCCGCGCAGGAGATGAACCAACGGATTCAAGAGCGCTTGCACACGGATGCGGTGCAGGCCAAAACCTTCCATGCACTGGCTCTGCATATTATTCAACATGCTACGCGGAAAGCGCCGGCTATCAGCCGTTTGGAAAGCGATGGCGCGCAGCGACATGAGCTGCTGATTAAAACCTGGCAGCAGCAGTGCGC
>NZ_JAGFPF010000803.1:0-922 GCF_025962695.1 Candidatus Symbiopectobacterium sp. NZEC135
ACCCGCATCCGCATCGTTTAATATCAGGCGGCTGGTACTCACGGATAACGCTAATCGAAACAGCGTCGTAATCAACAATACGGCGGGGAATGTTGAAAAGCTCAGTATTTTATCAATATAAAACGACGCTAAAAAAACCAGAATGGACAAAACAATGTTTAACCCAATCAGGAAATCGACCAAGTAGGTTGGCAGAGGAATCACCAACATAGAAATGATCACAACAATCAATATAAGAATAAAGAGTTCCGGATGGTTCCTTACCCGATTTAAAAAACCAATCATCCTATCAACCTATTTTAATCAACTTATTCATAGAAATCACGGTGCGGCTTTCCGCTGTTCAATTCGTTCGTGATATAACGCGGTATTGAGTCTTTCTTCGAAACACATCAGTAATTTTATTCTTTCTTCCTCTGAAAAAAAAACTTCATGAGGTAATTTTTTGCAATAGTAGTAGATCATTTGTAAAACTATCGCTCGATTCTTATGCTCAGCAAAACGTAAATGACGACCAACGGTTTGCGAAAGCAGCATATCCACATCATCGGGGTGTTCGATCATGCCAAAGAGCAATAGCAGCCAGGTCTCCTCTTTCTCATCCACATCGCGAATAACGGTATTGGTGAGTAGCCCCTGCACAAACAAAATATCACTCGATCGGATACGCTTGATTTGCTTTATTCTTTCCTGAAGAAAGAAAAACTCCGAATGACTACAACTGGGATCGGCTGCGTCAATATCCGCCAACAGCGCATCTTCCATAAACGTGGTCAGGATCCCGCGTTTTTCAACGCCGTAGGTCGATATCCACGTTTGGTACTGCATCAGATCCGTATCATCATTGGCTAAAAAGCGTCGATAGCTCTCGCGCAGTAATGCGGGAGTCATCTTGAGCGTCGTGCCTAATAACCGCGCCTTT
>NZ_JAGFPF010000805.1:0-921 GCF_025962695.1 Candidatus Symbiopectobacterium sp. NZEC135
GCCAGTGCGAGCTACCAGCTTCAGATTGCGAAAGCGTCGCCTGGGCTCAATGTCAAAACTCAACAGATTGCGGCTGTCTGGGGGGAGGGGAAGACGTATTCTGTGGAAGGCCATTTCACTAACCCAGATGTTGGCGCATCGTTACCGTTAACCTATCAGAGCGATCGGGAACGCGTGGTTCAGGTAACGGACAGCGGTGAGCTCCGTCCGATCGCGCCGGGCAATGCCCTGATCTCCCTTCATACGCAGGAAACCGCACAGTTTCTCTCTGAGACGGTGAACGTTTCATACCTGTTAAGTAAGGGAAGTGTACCGGTGCGTTTTGCATCAGAGGTCGTGACGACGACCGATCTCAGCGTATTCACGTTACAGAAACCGACGAACCTGCCTGCCGATGCCATCGTTGAGTGGAGTTCAAGCGATCAGGAAGTCATTGCCATCACGCCTCAAGGGCAGATCTCAGGGCCATTAAAAAAAGGCAAAACCCGACTTCGGCTGACGATTCAGGAAAATGCGTTTTATACCAGCAGCACGGGCGCTTACGATGTGCAGGTGTTCACTACGCCTATGCCCAGCGTATCGGGGGTAAAATATGGCAACAACGGCTTCCTGGTGGAGTCAGGGCAGATATGGGCCCCGGTTTTCACCGAGGATAAACTGCGCGTAATCTGGTCGGTTAACAGCAGCACCCCTTATGATGCTCCGCATTATGTCGAGGTGACGTTACTCGATGAATGGGGCCGCAAACTCGATTATCAACGTATTGATTCACCGACTGGCAGCGTCGAAACCGCTTTTAGCCCGCAGGAACGCTATATCGGTAAGCGTGTACACGTGGAGGTGGTTGCTTATGGCCATGGCATATTGCAAGGGAAAACATCCACTTCTGAGGCAAGTGTCAACCCGACCAAACCGACGCAA
>NZ_JAGFPF010000806.1:0-921 GCF_025962695.1 Candidatus Symbiopectobacterium sp. NZEC135
TCGAGGTCAGCCCATGAGTAATTTTCGTTTACTTGCCGGGGAAATACTGGAGCTTATTGGTGGTGAAAAGAACGTTGTTTCTTTAACTCACTGTATTACTCGCTTAAGATTTTCCCTAAAAGATGGCAAAAAATTTAATAAAGCAGCATTGGATAAACTCGATGGCGTTATTCTGGCCGTCGAAAGTAATAACCAATATCAGGTGGTGATTGGCAATGACGTCACCACCGTGTATCGCCTTTTGGTGGACGAGTTTGGCATTAAAGGTGATGCCTCCTCGGACAGTGAAGGTGAAGCCGATGGCAAGAAAGGCAATCTTGTCGGACGTCTTTTCAATAAAATGTCCTCTATCTTGGTGCCGATTGTGCCCGCCTTGGCCGGTGCCGGGATGCTGAAAGCGTTTCTGGTGATCCTGTCGACCTACCACTTTATTGATACCGCAGGCAGTACCTATAAGATTCTGGCAGCAGCGAGCAACAGCGTGTTCTATTTCCTGCCGCTGCTGTTGGCATTTTCCTGTGCCAAGGCGTTCAATGCGCATCCGTTTGTTTCTGTGGCGATTGTCGGTGCGTTGCTGGAACCGACGTTTACCGGGTTGATGGCAAAGCAGGGGGATATTGTTGAGTTTCTCGGGGTTCCGGTGGTGTTGATGAAATATTCCTCCACGCTGATCCCGGCGATACTGGCTATCTGGGCCTACTCCTATCTGGAGCGATTGTTAAAACGCCTGATTCACCAAAGCATCGAGATGGTGGCCGTGCCGATGTTGGGGATGCTGATCATGGTGCCGGTGATTGTTATTGCCGTCGGGCCGATTGGTGTCTACCTCGGGGACGGTATCGGTGCGGGCATCGCTTACATGAATGGCGTGAGCGGCATGCTGACCGGGGCGATCCTGGGCGGTGGTTGGACGCTGCTGGT
>NZ_JAGFPF010000807.1:0-920 GCF_025962695.1 Candidatus Symbiopectobacterium sp. NZEC135
CCTGAGCTGCTGTTCAAAAAGAATGACTGTATCCACTGCGGTAAATGTCTGGAAGCCTGTCAACACCAGGCGCTGTCCATCACCGCACCGCATTTTGTCGATCGCCAACGCTGTGTTAACTGCGGTGATTGCACCCGCGTGTGTCCGACCGGCGCGTTGGAAATGAAAGGCAAGCGCATCACCGTGCGTGAAGTGATACAAGAGCTACAAAAAGAAGAGAACGTGTATCGCCGTTCTGGCGGCGGCATTACGCTCTCTGGCGGCGAGCCGCTGGCGCAGCCGGAATTCGCCCGCGAACTGCTGAAGGCCTGTAAAGAAAAGGGCTGGCATACCGCGATTGAAACCACCGGACTGACGTCTGCACAAACCATCGAAGACGTATTCCCGTATATTGATTTGGCGCTTACGGATATCAAGGCAATCAATCCAGCCGTGCATCGCTGTAATACCGGAGTGGATAATCAGCGTATATTAGAAAACCTGATTAGAATTTCATTTATTACCAAAACCATCGTGAGAATTCCGCTGGTACCCGGCGTGAATGACAATCGCGAAGAAATTCACGCCATTGCCGAATTTGCCCGTATGATGTCGAATGTCGACACCATTCATTTATTGCCTTATCACACCTACGGTGAAAATAAATACACGTTACTTGGCCGTGAATACCCGATGGGTGACGCGCCCAGCATACCGGAAGAAACCGTAATTATCCTCAAACAGGAAATCGAATCATTGGGTTTCCAATGTCATATTGGGGGTTAATCGCACGGTATAAAACATTATCGGGAAACGTATTTTCACGTTGCCCGATTTTTAGCTTGTTATTATTAAAAATAATTATTTTCACATCAATAATACCGACGTGATGTATTACGTCGCTTATTTCTTGTACCCACACAATCAAGGTGAGTGTAATG
>NZ_JAGFPF010000808.1:0-920 GCF_025962695.1 Candidatus Symbiopectobacterium sp. NZEC135
CGCCTTGCAGGTACAAATCCAGTCCGGACATACACTCACTGGTATGCAACAGGCATTTATCACTATGATGCAAGACGCGTTTTACGACGCCGAGCGTTACTGCAATACGCTGTTTGAGACCGATAAGTCGCTGACATAAGCAGGGCCCTTGCGTTAACTTCAGGTAAAAATCGGATTTTGTGTTCAGAACACTCTCGATAACATTGGTGTAGCATGGTCGATGTATCAGCAGAGTCACTCGCGTTGTTCGACCCGCCTTGTTGGGACGACGGTATTTTGCTGAGGAAACACATGGAGATACGTTATGTTACGCAAGCGGCCGATGGCATTCTATGCCAGCAGGAAGGGATCTGTTTGTTTTAATGGCCCGGTTACCCACCGATTACACACTGCTTATCGCGCAAAAGCGATTTCGCCAAAACACACGTTTTCAATGGCTCTGCTGCGACGGTCGTTACGCCGTCAGGGCGGTGGGGGGCGGGGCGTACTCTATTGCCATCCGATGCAACAGACCGACGTGGCGTCGTGGCTCAGCCAGCACGCGCATTTGGGCTGGCATCTTGAAGCTGATACGACATTAATGCCGGGTGAAATGCGGTTAATGACCGAAGGTGGCTCATTTATGCTGAAGTGGTAACGCCATCCATCGCTTATTATATTATTAGGCTGGTAACGATAGTAAAAAATAAAGTGTCGCAGGCTGCATTGTTCTGCTTTACAACCTAATCAAATCTCTTATTTTTGTTAGGGTGAAATAAAATAACGCGCTAATGCAAATAAAAATCTCCAGACGCAAATCTTTGACGCTATATTGAGTTTGCCATTCCTTCCTTCTATCATCCCAAAAAACATTATTCACGATGTGCGCTGTTTACAGCGCGCATCGTAATTTTTTAAATTTTATTTATTTGTCTGATATT
>NZ_JAGFPF010000809.1:0-919 GCF_025962695.1 Candidatus Symbiopectobacterium sp. NZEC135
GTTCGATGAAACCCACCCTTGGGCAAAACAGTTTAAAATCATTTGCTACCAAGATGGTTTTCATAGTTCTATACCACATGGCTTCTTCCAGGACTGGTTAGGGGAAGAGTCGGATACTGGAACATTCTATATCAGTAAAGCGTCGGGTTTCGGGGTTGGGTCGATCGTAAAATATGACGCAGGTATTCAAAGCTTGCGCGTTGGACGTTTTGTCGCTGGCGGGCTGCGGCTTAAATTTTTACTGAACGGTCAACATGATATGACCACTATATCTACGTCAATGTTTTCCGTGTTTGGCGGTGGTTTGACCAATACATCTCCGCCACAGTATTCAGACTCCATCATAAAAAATGACGTTTGGATCGGTGACGAAGTCATGATGTTGGGCGGCGGAATCATTGAAAATGGCTGTGTGATTGGTGCAAGAGCGCTACTGCCCCCTAATTTCAGATCAGAGCCCTATGGCATTTATGCGGGTAGCCCGGCCAAACTGATCCGTTTTCGGTTTTCTGAAAAAATTCGTGAAGCATTGATTGATTTGGCCTGGTGGGACACCCCGGATCTGTTTGCCTGGTTACAGGAAACAAAAGATTTTTATCTTGCCGATCTCACTGCTGATGAAGGAAAAAGTTTGGCTATGCTCGCCAAATTAAAAGAAAAGCGAAATAGATGGATCCGTGACAGAGAGAAAAAATCAGCGTAATCGCGCTTCTGCTACGCGAATAGCCTTTTTCATGTATATGGTCTTCGAAGCCATCAAGCGTCATTGAGCATTGTTATAACGCGGTTGCTACGACAATCATGCATGAAAATGATGGCGTGTGATGGTGGGTAGATAAATCTATCGCCATCACATACCCCAAATAGCCCCCCTTTTACACCCCTATTCGCAGCATTGGACACTCTACGCAAACGCATA
>NZ_JAGFPF010000080.1:0-11995 GCF_025962695.1 Candidatus Symbiopectobacterium sp. NZEC135
GAAGGATAGATGGCTTTAAACAAGCTCTCCTTGGCTGAAAAACTCAACGTCAGCGCCTGGCAAAACGGCATATCTACCCCGTGTAGCCATTGACACTCCTCATCACCCACGATACCAGGCCAGAGTGAAGCAGCCCGATCGTCGCTCATCAGCGTTTCCACATCTACGCCCACACCGCTGAATACGTCGCTGCGACGGTGAATCGCGCACAGCACGCTGTCTTTATTGTGGCTCAAAGAGCCACAAAGATTTTCAGGCCATACCGGCGAGCGGTCCTGGCCGCTCAGCAAGGTAAACTGGTTTATACCGAGTTTTTCTAGCACATGACGTGCCAGATAACGCCCCGCGAGAAATTCAGCGCGGCGCTTAGGCACCGAGCGTGCCAGCTCCGCAGACAAGGGCACATCAACACGATGATAAAGCATATCGTGGTAAGCCTCTGGGTTGAAACGACAATAGGCGCAGAATCCAGGATACACAGCCTCGCTATTGGGCAAAGGCAGCGTCATCCATTCAATATTGCCGATAAACGCCGAGATGGTCATTAACGTACACTCTCCCCCTGCCACGGATCAGGTTTTAAAGCGCCAGAAAGAAACCAGCAATGGTTGCACTCATCAGGTTTGAAAGCGTTCCTGCCGCAACCGCTTTCAGCCCAAAACGCGCGATATCCTGACGACGGTTTGGTGCCATGCTGCCGAGCCCGCCAATCAAAATCGCAATCGATGACAGATTGGCAAAGCCACACAAGGCAAACGAAATAATGGCTTTCGATTGATCCGAGAGCACCTGTAATCCCAGGGCTGCCACGACATCATCCGCTTTGAGATGCTGACTAAAATTCAGATAGGCAACAAACTCATTGAGAATAAGTTTTTGGCCGATAAAGGCCCCCGCAACCGTCGATTCCTGCCACGGTATTCCGATCAGGAACGCCACTGGTGCGAACAACCAGCCCAAAATCAGTTCCATAGAGAGCTGTGGATAATCAAACCATCCGCCAATGCCCCCCAGAATGCCATTAAGCAGGGCAATCAGCGCCACAAACGCCAGCAGCATCGCGCCCACATTGAGCGCCAACTGCAACCCTGAAGCTGCGCCACTGGCCGCGGCATCAATCACGTTGGCCGGTTGGTCATCGGCGCTCACAAAACCGGAGTGGGTTTCATGATCGTGCGTTTTCTCGGTTTCCGGCACGATCAGCTTGGCAAACAGCAAGCCCCCCGGTGCGGCCATAAAGGAGGCGGCAATCAGATACTCCAACGGCACCCCCATCTGTGCATAGCCTGCCATAACAGCACCAGCAACGGATGCCAGACCACCGCACATCACAGCAAACAGCTCCGAACGCGTCATGGTGGCAATATAGGGACGCACCACCAGCGGTGCCTCCGTCTGCCCAACGAAAATATTAGCCGTCGCCGAGAGCGATTCGGTTCGTGATGTTTTTAGCAGCTTTTGCAACGCACCGCCTAGCAGGCGAATAACCCATTGCATCACGCCGATGTAATACAAAACGGCAATCAACGAGGAGAAAAAGACAATGATCGGCAGCACCCGCAGTGCAAATACAAAGCCACCGTTGCCAAACAACTCAAACATTTTATCAGAGGCCAGACCGCCAAAAATAAACGATACGCCTTCATTGCCGTAACCAATAACCAGGGCAACTCCTTCGGTCATCCCTGCCAGTACCCTGCGCCCAAGAGGCACATAAAGTACCAAGGCACCAATACCTATCTGGAGCAGAAAAGCGCCCAGCACCGTGCGCAAACGAATAGCCTTGCGGTTGCTGGAAAGTAAAACGGCGACCAGCACCAACACGGCCATGCCAATAAGACTCATAATGAGTTGCATAAGGAGTTCCCTTTTATGCGCTGTTGAAATCAAGAATAGACCATTCACCTCGGGTCAGACTGCCCGAGAAAACTCAAAGGCGGATTATAAGGCGGCCACTCGATAAATACGCATTTTTTGTCACATTTGAACACTTTCTGACACGCGTCTCCCTCTACATCTGGGATTTCTATCACGTTCTTTTTCCACACCTTATTGGGTATGCGCCCCGGGACGCTAGAGATATCGCTTTTTCTTATGCCAGCAAGGGAAAGCAATGTGTTAATAATATTGTTTGATGCGAGGGTATATCGTTCATTTTCAACATCAATGAGGATAATCGATGGCTTTAGCTGAACGGTATCAGGTACAACACGCAATTTTATGTTATAGGTGACAAATAAAAGGCAACACCATGAAAACAAAAACATTATCGCCAACCACCGCAGAAGAAAAGTCCTCTGACCTCGATAAGTTCGATTACGCCATCCTGCAACTGCTGCAAAAGGATGCGTCGCTCTCCAACGTGGCGTTGGCAGAAAAGGTCAACCTCAGTGCGCCAGCCTGCCTGAGGCGGGTAGAGCGTTTAAAGCAGGCTGGCTTAATAAAAGGCACGGTGGCCCTGCTCAACCCAGAAGCGTTGAATGCAGGCATGGTGGTGATAATCGGCGTGGTGTTGGACCGTTCTACGCCCCAGTCGTTTGCTGATTTCGAACTGGCGGCACAACACATCAGTGGGTGTATGGAATGCCATGTGGTGACGGGGGAGTTTGATTACATGATGATGCTCCGCACCAAAGATAATCAAAGTTTTAATAAGTTACATGCCGAGCAGTTGTTATTTCTTCCCGGAGTACGGCAGATACGTTCCTTTATGGGATTGCGCCAGGTGCTCTCAACCACGCAGCTACCTTTTTGATAACGCTGGCCCGGACGGGCCAGCTATTATTCAAACACCATCAGCCGTTACGGAAAATATAGCTGTAAGCGCTCAATGCCGGGGCTCCGCCCAGATGGGCATACAGCACTTTGGAACCTTTAGGAAACTCTCCGCGCCGTACCATGTCGATCATGCCGTGCATGGATTTACCTTCATAAACCGGGTCAGTCAATACCCCTTCAGTGCGGGCACACAGACGAATCGCCTCCAGCGTACCTTCATTCGGTAAGCCATACTCCGGTCCACCGTAGCGGGTATCCAGCACCACGTCTTCTTCAGTGATCTCGCGCCCCAGCTCCACCAGATTCGCCGTATTTTGCGCAATACGCAGGATCTGCGCCTTGGTTTGTTCCGGCTTGGCAGACGCATCGATGCCAATAACGCGGCGAGAGCGCCCATCGGCGGCAAAGCCCACCACCATCCCTGCCTGGGTGCTGCCGGTCACGGAGCAGACCACGATATAATCAAACGTAAAGCCCAGCTCTTTTTCCTGCTGGCGCACTTCTTCAGCAAAGCCAACGAAGCCTAATCCCCCCAAGGGATGCTCAGAGCAGCCAGCCGGGATCGGGAACGGTTTTCCACCATCTTGTGCCGCTTCTTCCATCGCTTGCTGCCAGCTTTGACGAATGCCGATGTCAAACCCAGCGGCATCAAGGCGTACATCCGCCCCCATAATACGCGAGAGTTCGATATTGCCGACCCGATCGTAGACCGCATCCGCATAATTCACCCAGTTCTCTTGAACCAGCACGCACTTCATGCCGAGGTGTGCCGCCACAGCAGCAACCTGACGCGTTTGGTTCGACTGAATACCGCCAATCGAGACCAGCGTGTCGCACCCTTGCTCCAGCGCTTCTGGGATCAGGTATTCCAGCTTGCGGGTTTTATTGCCGCCAAACGCCAGGCCGCTGTTGCAGTCTTCGCGCTTGGCATAAAGTTCGACATCACCGCCCAGATGTTCGCTCAATCGCTTCAACGGCGTGATGGGAGAGGGACCGAAGGTCAGCGGATAGCGGGGAAATTTCTCCAGATTCATCATCAAGCTCCAAAATAAAGTGGCATTAGGGAAACGGGAGATGGCTATTTCTTCGGAAATATCCTCACGCCGTAAAAACAGACTAACAAAATAATGATGAATTTAAATTGCGTTATTAATCCAATTTTTAACCATAAAAAACAACAAAAGACACAATTAAGAATAAAAAAAACAAAAAATATAAGAATAAAGAAATAAAATTAATGATCATTTTTAGTGTTCTGGCATGCCATAGCGCTGCCGCAATTGGCTGTCCATTTCCGTCAGCGTTTGCTTGAGAAACTGAAAAAAACGTGCCAGCAGCGCCGTTCGAGGACGCCCGATCTCGGTCTGAATTTGCAGCATACGTTGCCCCAACGGCTCTACGTTAACGCGGCGAATCTGAAGCTCATCGTTGAGCATGTGCCCCATCACCGAAAAATGGCTACAGATACCGATCGCGTCGCGATCGTTACGCACATAGCCGAATACCGCAGAAAATTGGTTGCTGGTAAACACCGGTTCGATGAACACGCTGTTCATTCGGCAGCACAGATCGAACAGTTGCCGGATGGTGGCGGTTTGATCCGGCAACACCAACGGATAGGCATTCAGATCGGACAAGACGAAATCGCGCGTCGCCAGCGGGTGCTCGCGATGCATAAATGCGGTAACCGGTGCGGGAAATGAGGCGATGACATCAACCCCCGGCTCAGCCGCCAGGCTAAACTTAATTGCCACATCCCCTTCACCGTGCCGCACCCACTCCGGCACCTGCTGGCCGCTGCCGACAATCAGGTGAAAATTGACTTCAGGGTGCAACTGGCGAAAACGTGCCAGCAACAGCGGCACCAGATTCAGCGCCAGGCCATCGGTACACACCACGCGAATCGGGGTTTGCTGCCGAGCTTTGAGGCCTTCCAGTTCAGCGATAGCCAGCTTCATATCCGCCATGCTGCGTCTGACATGGTTTGCCAGAATTTGTCCGGCATCATTGAGCACCATACCGCGCGCACTGCGCTCAAACAGCGGCATCCCCAGACGTTTTTCCAACCGTTGGATGTGGCGGCTAATCGCGGAAACCGCAACGAAAAGCTGCTGGCTGGCAGCGCTTAACGAACCGGTGCTCACCACGGCCATAAAGTAACGGATTTCGGTATTGTGCATGGCTTCCTCCTGCGCTGAAAAACGACAACGCGCGCACCGAAAAACCGGTACGCGCGAGTGTTGAGGCGAAAGATCCTGTTGGCGACAGGATCAAGCAACGATAGCAGTGGCTGCGTGCTGCTCTCGCTGGCGACACACCGCCGCCCCCTGCTCTGCCAGATCCCACAGCATACCGGCCATCAGTTGTAGCGCTTCCTGCGCGACCGATTGCAGCAAGTGCTCATTCGGCGCATGTTGGCTACAGGCCGGATAAGAATGCGGCACCCACAGCGTCGGCAGCCCCAAGGTTTCGGAAAAACAAGCATTTGGCAGACCACCGCCAAAATTGGGCAGGATGGCGGCTTTTTTTCCCGTCGTCCGGGCAATTGAGGCTTCGCCCCACGCTACCCAAGGATCGCTGGGATCGAGTCGCGTTGCGGTAAAGCAGTGATCGGGGGTGACGATCGTGACATCTTCAAACCCGTGTGCATCCAGATGCTCACGCAAATAACGTGGAAAATTATCCACATCGCTGCCGGGCACGTAGCGCATATGGCAGTGTGCCCGCGCCACTGGCGGGATCGCATGGGCCGGTTTATCGGGATTGCCGGTGGTAAAGGCCAGCACGTCAAAGGTATTCCAACTGTAGAGCTTCTCTGCCGCCGTCAGGCCCGGCTCGTTCCAGTCAGGATCGATGGCCGGATCGTTGGGACCCGTCCCCAAAGCGATATCGCTCAGCAAATAACGCACCTGCTCAGGCAACATCGCCGGGCGTAACCCTGGCACCAGAATACGTCCGCGCGCATCCACAATGCTGCTTAACGCATGGGCCAGACGAATACCGGGGTTTGCCAACAGCCCACCCCAGTTACCAGAGTGGTGCGCGCCTTCACGCAGCTTGACCTGAAGCTCAACGTTAAACACCCCGCGCGACCCCAGAAACAGCGTCGGGCGCTCGGCCACGACGCGGGGGCCGTCAGAAGCGATAAACAAATCCGCCGCCAACCAGTCACTGTAGCGTGCGCACAGCGCATCCAGCCCGGGGGAACCGGTTTCCTCTCCCATTTCCAAAATCAGCTTCAGGTTGTAGCCAAGTCGCCCTTGCTTCGCTTTTAGCACCAACATCAGGGCAGCCAGATTGATGGTATGCTGACCCTTGTTGTCTGCCGTACCGCGGCCATACCAACGATCGCCATCCGGCGTGACTTTCCAGGGATCGACCCCTTCCAGCCAGTTAGCTTCATCGCCCAGTACCACATCGCCATGGCCATACGTCAGTAACGTAAAGGGCGCTTCGGGTTCAATACGGCGCGCCAGCAGAAAAGGCCATTTCCCCGCCACCGGGTTATCCACAATGCGGCATTCAAAGCCTAATGCCTGAAGCGAGGGAACCATCTCTTCCGTCAGGTAGGCCATTATCTGGGGCGCTCGCTCTGCGACCAGACTTTCTGTTGGGTAGCTTACCCGCCGTGCCAGCGTTTCCAAAAACGCACCAGACGCCATATAGTCGCTCGCCGCTTGCATCAATTCTTCACGCGTCATCTGCCTGCATCCTTCTTCATTTTTGCCGTATTCGGGTCATAATCCACTGTAATGGGGGGAAATCTCGGGAATACCGAGCCCCGGCTCGGGCGTCAACACCGACGCAAGCAGTGCCTGGGTGTAGGGGTGCCTCGGCGTTTCGAAAATCTGCTCGCGCGTCCCCTGCTCGACAATGACGCCTTTGCGCATCACGGCGACGTGATCCACCAGATGCTCCACCACCGCCAGGTTATGGCTGATAAACAGGTACGTCAGACCGAGCTCCTGCTTGAGCGCCATCAGCAAATTAAGGATTTGCGCCTGAACCGACACATCCAACGCCGAGGTTGGCTCATCACAGATGAGAATTGCCGGGCGCATGATCAGCGCGCGAGCGATAGCGACGCGCTGGCGCTGACCGCCGGAAAGCTGGCCGGGATACTGCCCGTGGGTTCGGGTTGGCATCCCGACCCGATCCAACATCTCCTGCACTCGCTGTTTGCGGGTTTCCGGGGTGCCAATGTTGTGCAGGCGCAGCGCGACTTCAACGATATCGGCCACCGTGCGGCGTGGATTCAGCGAAGAGTAAGGGTCCTGAAAAATCGGCTGGATGCGGGTCGCCAGCGCTTTGCGATCCCCCGCATCGATTTCACGCCCTTCAATCAGGACGTTGCCCGAGGTCGGTGGCAATAACCCCAGCAGCATCTTCGCCAGCGTACTTTTACCGCAGCCGGATTCGCCCACCAGCCCAAGGGTTTCACCGCGCCGCACGCGTAAAGAGACGTTATTGACGGCGGTAAAGATACCGGGCCGGGCAAACATCCCGCGATTCAGGCGAAATTCGCGGCTCAGCGCACAAAGTTCTAACGCCAGATCGTCATTGCCGGGAATGTAGGGGGCAGGTTGTACTGCGCCAAACGCCGTTACCATTTCGCTCATGCCACATCCTCCCAGGCTTGTGCCTGCACACAGCGCACATGCTGCTGCGGCGTGACCGCAACATAAGGCGGGTTTTCACTGCAACAGGCCTGCGCGCTGGGGCAACGATTGCGGAACGCACACCCCTGCTGCGCGCCGATAAGACTCGGCACAACACCGGGGATCGCCTGTAACAACTGGCCGGGAACGGTTTTTCCTCGTACCGGGATGCATGACATCAACCCTTTGGTATAGGGATGTTGCGGCTGCTCAAACAGCGCTTTCACCGGTGCGGTCTCAACAATCTGGCCGGCATACATCACCGCCACGCGATCGGCGATGCGCGCTACCACGCCAAGATCGTGCGTGATAAAAATCACCGCGGTCCCCAGCTCCTGCTGCAATTCGCGCAGCATGCGCAGGATCTGCGCCTGAATGGTCACATCCAGCGCCGTGGTCGGCTCATCGGCGATGATCAGCTCCGGCTCACACATCAACGCCATGGCAATCATGATACGTTGACGCAATCCCCCCGACAGTTGATGCGGATACTGCCGCAGACGATCCCCTGCCTGAGGAATACCAACCCGTTCCATTAAATAGAGCGCACGCTCTCTTGCCTGGGTCGGCGTCACCTTACGGTGCGCATGCAACGTCTCGCACAGTTGTTCGCCCAGCGTGTAGGAGGGATTAAGCGAGGTCATCGGTTCCTGAAAGATCATGGCGATCTGATCGCCGCGGATCGCTGCCATCTGTTTATTGTTCAGCGTTTGCAGATCTTGCCCTTTAAAGCGCAGGTGCGTCGCACTGCGCACCGCCTTACGCGGCAGCAGCCCCATCAGGGCCAGCGACGTCATGGATTTACCGCACCCCGATTCACCCACCAGACACAGCATCTCGCCCTTACGCACCGAGAAATCAATACCGCGCACTGCGTGCAAGGTGCCCCGCGCCGTAGGTAGATCGACGCGCAGGTCTTTGACATCCAACAAGCTATCCTGACTCATGGCAACCTCCTCAGTTACGCCCGTCTACAGCGGTAATATCACGCAGGCCATCACCCACCAGGTTGATGCCGAGCACCACCACCGCCAGCACAATGCCGGGAATCAAAATCACCCAGGGCTGAAAGAACATGTAGGCTTTACCTTCTGCCACCATCAATCCCCAAGAGGGCATCGGCGGTTGTACTCCAAGCCCCAGGAAGGAGAGCGTGGCTTCCAACAAAATGGCATGGGCAATCTCGAGCGTGGCTACCACCGTCAGCGGCCCCAGCAAGTTGGGCAAAATTTCCCGCACCATGATGAAAGCAGACGATGCCCCCAGCGTTTTCGCCGCAGCGACAAACTCCTCTTCCCGCAGTTGGCGCGTGACAGAACGTGAAACGATCAAAAAGCGATCCCACAGCAGTAACCCGAGCAGCAGAATCACCACTTTTACCGAGCCCCCCACCAACGATGCCATCGCCAGCGCCACCAAAATCACCGGCATCGAGAGGCGTACCGTCAGCAGATAACTCACCATCGCGTCCACACGACCGCCAAAATAACCGGCAACCACACCCAGCGTGATGCCAATAACGCCCGCCAGTGCGGCGGCGGCTAACCCAATCAGTAGGGAGACCTGCGCACCAAACAGCAGGCGACTTAAGTAGTCGCGCCCCAGCTTATCGGTGCCGAGGATGTGCTCCCAACTGCCCTTCTCATACCAGACCGGCGGGATCAGACGTCGGCTGACATCCTGCGCATAAGGGTCGTGTGGGCTGATCCACGGTGCCAACAGCGCCAGCACCACCACAATGCCCAGAATCACCACGCCCAGCGTCATGCTGTGGTGGCCCAGGATGCGCCGCATAGCGCGTTGCCATGGGCCCGGTTGCGGTAATAACCCCGATTGTCCGGCTTCAGTTTGCGTTACTGTCACAGCGCCACCTCGCGAAAAAAGCCCTAGCCACAATGCAGATGTCTTTTCAGATGCTTTCATATTGCTTACCCCTAGCGCGCCCGTAAGCGCGGATCGAGTGCGGCATTGAGCACATCTGCCAAAAAGGTGAGAACGATATAGAACACCGCAATAATCAGTACGATGGCCTGCACCACCGGGAAGTCATTGCGGGAGATGGAGTCCCACGCCAATTGCCCTAACCCTTGCAATGCAAATACCGATTCAATCACCACCGAGCCGCCCAACATAAAGCCCAGTTCCACCATCGCCAGCGCGACGACGGGAATAATGGCGTTACGCAAGCCGTGTTTAACGATGACGTGAAAACTGCTCAGTCCCTTGGCGCGTGCGGTGCGGATATAGTCAGCGTTCAGCACGTCCAGCATGCCGGAGCGGGTAAGCCGCATTAGGGAGGGCATGGCGTAGTAGCCCAACGCAATGGCGGGCAGAACAAAGTGTTGCCAGGTGGTGTTGCCAGCGACCGGCAGCCACTTTAGCCCCACGGCAAAAACCAAGATCAGCAGCAGTGCAAACCAAAAATTGGGCATGGCCTGCCCGAGCACCGCCGTCATCACGGCACTGCGATCGACCCAGGAATCACGGAATACTGCGGCCAATACGCCGAGCGGGATCGCCACCAGCAGCGCCAGCAGCAAAGATACCGCCCCCAATTTCAAGGTGACTGGCATACGCTGCCCGACCAGTTCCATCACGGTGTGTTCAAAATAGAAAGAGCGTCCGAAATCAAGATGCAGCGCGGCCCAGAGCCAATGACCAAACTGCGTGGCAAGCGGCTGATCTAACCCATATCGGACACGAATCTGCGCAATCACCTCTGCCGTGGCTTCAGGCCCGGCAATCGCTGCGGCCAGATCGCCGGAAAGGTGCAACAGGGAGAAACTCACTAGCGCCACGGTAAACAACACCGCGAGCGCCACCAGCAGCCGATGAAAAACGTACTTCGCCATAATGCGGCTCCTTCTTGATCACAACGCGGGAGAAGCAGCGCTTCTCCCGTAGCAAGCATTACTTCCAACTGGACAGGGCAAAGCGCGGCAGTTCGTCCGGCCAATCCTGAAAATTCAGATCGGAGGTAAAGGCATAGTGGGTTGAGTAGGAGAACAACGGCGCAATATAGGCCTGAGACGAGATACGCCCCAACGCGGTGGCATACAGCGCAGCGCGATCCTGGGTATTGATGGTTTCATCGGCCTTCAGCAAGGTAGTGGTCACCTCGGGATCCTTCCAGATGTCATTACCCTTGCCGCCAAAGTACGGCGTGGTGAACGCAGTAGCGTCGTTAATCGAGAACGAGCCCCAGGTATTGAACGCGATTGGCGCTTTGCCGGAAATCAACGCGTCCGCCATCACCGGATACTGCACGTAATGCAGTCGCGCGCGGATGCCAACCTGACGCAGATAGCCGATAATCGCTTCTGCGTAATCGCGCTCACGGTAGGCCCAGATATCCGTATCAAACCCGTTGGGATAACCCGCTTCCGCCAACAGCTGTTTGGCTTTTTGTGGATCAAACGGGTAATTGATCACCTTGCTGGCATCACAGGCTACCTGCTCACGGAAGCAGGCGGTGTAAACTGGCTTACTGCCGCCTTTCACCAGATTGGTCACCATACTTTGGCGATCGATGGCGTAATTCACCGCCTGGCGCACGCGCACATCCTGAAAAGGCTTCCCTTCCGGCGAATCGCTGTGAATGCTCATCGCCACAAAGCCGACGCGCATGGTTTCACCGCTTTTCACCGCGAGGTTCGGCATGGAAGACAGCGCCTCAGTCTGGTCGGAAGGTACGCGCCAGATCCAATCCACCTGCCCGGTCATCAACTGCGCCAGACGGGTTTCCGGGTCACGGATCACCACGAAATTCAGTTTGCCGATCTTGGGCTGACCCAAGGGGCTCTCTTTGAAGTAATCGGGGTTTTTCTCCATGGTGACCCCCTGGCCGGGGATCACCTGCACCACCTTATACGGGCCGGTGCCGATCGGCGCACGGCTAAAACCCGCCAGCTTCACGCTCTGGAAATACTTCGCCGGAAAGATAGGTGTCGGGCCAGACAGGTACTCCAACGCCGCTGGGAAAGGCTTGGCTAAATGCAGGCGGACCGTGTAGTCATCCACCTTTTCGGTGCGCGCAATCCAGTTGACGCTTTGTGGCACCACCGAATCGGTATTCGGTCCGGCAATATGTTCGAAGGTATAGACGACGTCATCCGCAGAGAAATCATCGCCATTATGAAATTTGACCCCTTGGCGTAAATGCATCAGTAATGCAGTCGGCGATTCCCACTGCCAATCGGTAGCGAGTTCCGGTTTGTATTCACCGGTTTTTGGATCGCGGTAAACCAGGTTGCTCCACACCAGATGGGCTAAAATCACCCCTTCCCGCATGGTATTGTGATAGGGACTGACATTTTCTATCTCACTGTCAGAGGCATAGACCAACGTATCATTGGCTTTCCCGGCGTAACTTTGGGCAGCCATTCCCATCAGCACTGCCGTGAACACATATTGTTGTAGCCGTCTTGTAAGTAAACGCGTCATGTTACTCTCCACACCATGAATAAAAGGAGGAATACAAGGATCATCGTTCATCCTGGTTCAGGGTGTTTTTGCAAGAGTGACGCCAACCGGGTTACCAGCTTGTTACTGATTTAAGA
>NZ_JAGFPF010000810.1:0-918 GCF_025962695.1 Candidatus Symbiopectobacterium sp. NZEC135
GAACTGGGGGCTTTTCTGGCCGGTGCCGGTTTCTCGCTGGTGTTCCCCTCGCTTGGCGTACTGGCGGTCAAAGTGGTTGCACCGCAAAATCAGGGCAGTGCGCTGGCGACCTATACGCTGTTTCTCGATTTGTCCCTTGGATTGGTCGGCCCGTTGGCTGGAGTAATGATGGGCTACACCGGCGTAGGCGCTATTTATCTGGCGGCGGCGGTATTGGTGAGCGTCGGCTTGCTGATGACGTTGCGTCTGAGCCGCCGTGGTATCCCGTTGGCGCAGGAAGAAAACCTTTCGTCGCGGCAATAAGCGTTTGCTCACCGCGACGGCATGTTCACAGTGTCACACCAATTCGACCATGAACCGGTGTGACGCTGAGGTGGTTAGTTAGCGGCTTTATCAATCAAAACCGCGTCTGCCAATACGCCTTTCTCATCAAATCGCAGTGATAGCGTCTTGTCCTGGCCTGCTAGCGGACCCACTTTCGGCAGAAAGAGCGGCCTTTTTTCGTGTCGGTAGTGATACAACCATATCAGTGTAGCGATATCGCCCTTATTGTTGAGGGGAGGACCGAGCTTGATTAATACGTCGCGCTTGGTGGTTTTTCCATTGATAAACAAGGTGTGCAGATTGTCGTTATCCACATCTTCTAATGCGGTTGAATGCGACCGCGCGCCGTCCAGAACACACCCCGATAACGACAACACCATTGAAAGGAGATAGGCGGCTTTGCATATACTAGTCATCGAAGCCCTGATTATATTTCTTTTTAACTTGATAAGGGGCGGGTTTTAACACGGTTACCCCTGTTGTAGGGTCGCGGACAATTTCATTGAAGTGCAAAACACATATTTTACTGTTTTCTTTCTGGTCGTAATTCAGATCGTAATCTTTCCCTGCTTCTGGAGTGATAAGAAAGGATGT
>NZ_JAGFPF010000812.1:0-901 GCF_025962695.1 Candidatus Symbiopectobacterium sp. NZEC135
CCACGTCGCCACCGGAGAGATAGAGCCCTGCCGGACGGCATAACGCCACCGTGCAACGGGCCATTTCTCCCAGAAAATCACTGATACGTTCACCCAATTGCTGACGGCTGAGGCCGTGCTGCTGGCATAGCTGCGCAATCTCGTGGCGCTGTTGCTCGTCACGGCAGGTACGAATCAGGCAATGTCTGCCTGCCAGCAGCGCGTCGGCCGCGGCGCGCGCGGTGTCTTGCGCCAATGTGGCTCCCGCAGACGTAAGCAAAGGGCGGACATCCACATCAAACAGCGTCCGCGATCTGTTTTTGCGTCATTTCGCTCATCGAGCCCACCACCGCCAGCAATGCGGGGCGCGGTGGCGGCGTGAAGCTTAGGGCCTGAGCCAGCGCATCGCTCAGGCCGGCGGCGCCAACCAACAGCGGTTTCACTGGCAGCGTCTGCGCGGCCGCCACGATCAGAGCCAATGCCTGCGGTGTCTCAGCGTCTATAATCACCCCCTTGATACCCGCATCGCGCAAGCGCCGCAGCTGCGCGGCGAGAGCAGAATGATTATTTTCACTCACACTTAAGGTCGCCGTGGTCAAGGCACTTTGTTCCGCGATACGTTCGGCAATATCGGCGCTGCGTACCGGCGTTTTTGGATCGCTGGCAAATTCGGTTTCGGTCAGCAGTGTCCCGTTGACCCACACTTTCCCGTCACGGGTGATGCGCCCAAGCGCCGGAACAGCAGGTGCAATCAGCGCCATGTCAGCACCGCTGGCCGTCAACGCTGCCGCGATTTCCGCGCCGAGGTTGCCGCGCAGCGTGGAGTCAATCTTCTTGAATACCCATCCGTTGCCGCCCGCTTCACGCCAGCGGGTCACGGCGTGCACCACGCGCAGCGCGGCATCTTGCGCTGCCTGCGCCC
>NZ_JAGFPF010000815.1:0-918 GCF_025962695.1 Candidatus Symbiopectobacterium sp. NZEC135
ACTGGCACACCGAAGGGGAAGGGAAACGCGATCTTGTGTTGCTGCACGGATGGGGGCTGAACGCGCAGGTATGGCAGGGTATTGCAGTGCGACTGGCACCGCATTTTCGACTGCACTGTGTCGATCTCCCCGGTTATGGCCGTAGTGTGGGATATGGGGCGTTATCGCTTGCTGACATGGCCGATATCGTGCTGGCACAGGCACCCGAGCAGGCTGTCTGGCTGGGATGGTCGCTAGGCGGGTTGGTTGCCTGTCAGGCGGCACTCAGTGCGCCTGCGCGTGTCAGTGCGTTGATCACGGTTGCTTCCTCCCCGCGCTTCAGCGCCCAAGCGGAGTGGCCCGGTATTAAGCCTACGGTTTTACAAGGTTTTCAGCAGCAGCTCAGCGAAGATTTTCAGCGCACCGTGGAGCGTTTTCTGGCGTTGCAAACCCTGGGCACCGGCAGTGCGCGTCAGGATGCGCGTCTGCTAAAAAGTGTGGTATTGGAACAACCGATGCCGAGCATTGAGGTGCTTGAGGGGGGCTTGGACATTTTGCGCCAATCCGACCTGCGTGAGGCGATGGCGTCGTTGACGTTACCGATGCTGCGTGTTTACGGGGCGCTGGACGGACTGGTGCCCCGTAAAGTGGCGAGCCTGCTTGATGAACGATGGCCCGATACTGACTCGGTGGTGATGGCGCAGGCGGCACATGCACCGTTTATTTCCCACCCGGATGCCTTTGCCGAAACGGTTTGTGCGTTTGCTGGCGTCTAACGCGTTGTTGAGTAAAGGCACAAAAAAATGTGTCACCAACGTTAATTTACATATTCTCCTCATTTTCTCCACGATGTTGCGTGCGGTGACAGGGTAAAGTAGCGCGTCATACCCGTCATACTTCACGTTGCAGATGCGTTGGCTGCGCTCACTCACCCGAATC
>NZ_JAGFPF010000813.1:0-918 GCF_025962695.1 Candidatus Symbiopectobacterium sp. NZEC135
ACATCCTTTCTTATCACTCCAGAAGCAGGGAAAGATTACGATCTGAATTACGACCAGAAAGAAAACAGTAAAATATGCGTTTTGCACTTTAACGAAATTGTCCGCGACCCTACGACAAGCGTGACCGTGTTAAAACCCGCACCTTATCAGGTCAAAAAGAAATATGGTCAGGGCTTCGATGACTAGTGTGCGCAAAGCCACCTATCTCCTTTCTATGGTGTTGTCAGTATCGGGGTGTGTTCTGGACAGCGTACGGTCGCATTCAACCGCGTTAGAAGATGTTGATAACGACAATCTGCACACCTTGTTTATCAACGGGAAAACCACCAAGCGCGACGTGTTAACAAAGCTCGGTCCCCCCATCAACAATCAGGGCGATATCGCGACGCCGCTATGGTTGTACCATTACCGGCACGAAAAAAAACCGCTCTTTCTGCCGAAAGTGGGCCCACTCGCGGGCCAGGACAAAACGCTATCACTGCGATTCGATGAGAAGGGCGTATTGGTAGATGCGGTTTTGATTGATAAAGCCGCTAACTAGCCATCTCGGCGTGACACCGGTCCATGGTTGAATCGGTGTGACGGTTGGAGCATACCGGCGCGGTGGATAAACACTTATTGCCGCGACGAGAGGGTGTCTTCCTGCGCCAACGTAATGCCACGGCGACTCAGACGCAGCGTCATCAGCAAACCGACGCTCACCAATACCGCCGCCGCCAGATAAATCGCCCCTACGCCGGTGTAACCCATCATTACCCCTGCCAGCGGACCGACCAATCCGAGGGACAAATCGAGAAACAGCGTGTAGGTTGCCAGTGCACTGCCCTGATTTTGCGGCGCGACCACTTTGACCGCCAGTACGCCCAGCGAGGGGAACACCAGCGAGAAACCAGCACCGGCCAGAAAAGCACCCAGTTC
>NZ_JAGFPF010000811.1:0-918 GCF_025962695.1 Candidatus Symbiopectobacterium sp. NZEC135
CGTGGTGTCTCCCGTGGTATCTCCCGCGGTGTCTCCCGTGGTATCTCCCGTGGTGCCTCTCGTGGTGCCTTTGGTGGTGCCTTTGGTGGTACTGGCGTTGGCGCAACGGGGGCTTTTATTACTGGTTTTTCTATCCGTTGAGAGGGCTTCTCTCGAAACGAAAGCTTTATATCGTTGTTACGATCAACAACATGATAATTTTTTGCTTTCTTTAAGTACTGGGATGCGGTGTAGGTTGGATCAAGTTGCAAAGAGAGGGGGACCCCAAATTGGTAACGAACAGAGACCCCAAAACGGTTTTCAGTCTGCTTTTGGCTACCCAATACGCGATCAATATCAAACTGTAGCAGTGGAATAGGCGCATAGCTGAGCCCTAATGATAGCGCATGTGGATTTCTGGCATCTTTCCCTTTCTTGGTAAGCGCAACGCTATCGCCAAAGTATTGCTCAAATTTCACCCGACCACTAAGCTGACGATACCCCGGTATCCACGCTTGCAAATTGACATCATAACCATGAGCGACATCCGCGTAATACCCTGGTTTTTCATCAACATCCCGGTTACGGGTTAGGCCATAATATCCATTTGCCGTAAAACGAGCATTATCAAACCATAACTCCCCGCCAACACCAAGGCGGTGGTAAATTGATTTTGACATCTGCGCATCATAGAAAATGTTATACCCCAATCCCCAGTCATTGCCAAAATGACGCTGACCTACTCCCACACTGACGCTGTTTTTATGTTTGTGATGATATCCACCGAATTGGCCGAACAACATGCGCTTTTCATTTTCTTGCAATGGCAGTAATACATTCAGCGTGGTACTCCCAGACTGGCGGCCAAACGCGCCCAAACCAGCCTGTGCCTCTCCCCGAATATTCATGTCTTCCCTTTTCATTGACGTAGCGGAATGC
>NZ_JAGFPF010000814.1:0-918 GCF_025962695.1 Candidatus Symbiopectobacterium sp. NZEC135
TCATCACGTGCTGCGCGAAACGCCTTCCCACATTCCCGCCGGTGCATTTGACCGTTTACCCGACGCCTATCAGCCCGTTGGCGACGCGCTGAGCCAATGGGCAATAAAACCGCTGAATGAGCGGCTGCGCGCCTTGCAGACCGACGGTGCTGAGCAGGGGGCCTACTTTGCTCCCGAAGGTGAAGTGCAAGCCTTTGCCGAGCGCCACGCGCTGTTCCACCATTGCATGGCCGCCGTGGGTGAACACCAGCCTGCGCCCTGGACCGGAAAAACCCTGTTGATACGCAACAGCGCAAGCGATCCGTTGTTGCCCGGTACGCCGCAGGATGTCACCGACTATTGGCAGCGTCTGAGCCTTGGCGATCTGACCGTGGTGGACACGCCGGGCGACCATTTTAGTTGTATGGCGCAGCCACATGCGGCGTCACTGGCGAACTGCATCGCACGGCACACTCGCCCGGAGGAGGCGCTGTGAAGCGGTATTGCATCGCGATTCTGGGGGCGACGGGCAGTATCGGACGAGAAGTTACCTGTTGGCTGGGCGCGGCGGGATACACATTGCGCCTCGGTGCCAGACAGCCTGAGGCCTTGCACGCGCTGGCGCAGCAGGTCAACGCGCACGCTCAGGTGGTCGATCTCTATCAGCAAGAGGCGCTGGATGCGTTTAGTCAGGGATGCGCACTGGTGGTGAACTGTGCGGGGCCATCTTATCTGGTGCTGGATCGGGTTGCGCGCAGTGCCGCTCGGGCCGGTGCTCATTATATTGATGTGTCCGGCGATGCCCCGGTATGGCATTTGCTGCAACAAACACCGACCAGCGCACGGGACTGGACCGCAGTACTCTCGGCAGGCATGTTGCCGGGGTTAGCCAATTTGATTCCTGACTGGCTGGGCGTGCTGCCTGATGATGCGATTACC
>NZ_JAGFPF010000816.1:0-917 GCF_025962695.1 Candidatus Symbiopectobacterium sp. NZEC135
GCGGTGCCCGGCATCACCCACACTCGCGCCTGGCGTCAGCAACGTATTGTTGCCATCGATCAGGCGCTGGTGCTAGGCATGGGACCCAGAGTGGCACACGCCGTGCAGGCGCTAAGTGCCGGTTTTTATCCGGGGCCTTGAGTCGAGGGTAAATCAAATCACCCAGGCCCGATTTATACCAATAAAAAAGAGCAGCCGTAACAGCTGCCCTTTACTTCTTATTCTCAAGACCACACGATAAAGCTATATAAGTAATTGAGATAATACAATATTAAAGTGCCTTACTGCATATTACTCCCAGTGGGGTAGTTTCTAGCATCGTGTTAACGCCAGCATTTCTGATGTCCGCATACCACTGATAGCCCCGACTTGCGCCTACAACATCGACCCAATAGAGCGTTTCAGAAAACCCCGCGCCAGTATGTTTATTCATATCTCCCCATTCAGACACCAGGGACCCAATGCGACGGGAACTAGCATTCCCATTAATAGCAATCGAATGTGGTTGCTTAAATCCCGGCTGTTGGTCGCAGTATGTGTTGGCACTTGTCCAGTCTAACTTTGTTGAGCCGTTATTAGTAAACCACCTGTTCACTGTAAACGAGTAATTCAACGTCTCTCCCAGCCCATTTGTCGGGGTGGCGGTGATAGTCACAGGTCCAGAAGGTGGATTGTTCAGTGTTACCTGACCATTATTTACCGTTATCGCGCCAGGTTGATTTGAGTTCCATGTATAAGCACTCGCGTTCCCACTGACGTTTAACGTAAATGTTGCTGCACGAAATCCGGTAGTAGGAAATCCATCGCCAATTTTAAAGGTGTAGTCATTCGTTGTGACCCCCGTAAATTCCTCCGGAGTAAACGTGGATGTCTGTGCGGCTGTAGTGTGCGTGCCCACCGTCGCCGTTACCTGAATA
>NZ_JAGFPF010000817.1:0-917 GCF_025962695.1 Candidatus Symbiopectobacterium sp. NZEC135
ATCATTCCCCACATCATCCAGCGTTATCACGATCGTCACCGCGAGCAGTTACCGGAATTGATCCTGATGGCTGAAAAAGTGGAGCGCGTTCACCATGAAAAATCGGCGTGCCCGCGCGGACTGTCCGCGCAGTTAACCTTGATCCTTGACGATCTGTCGCAGCACATGATGAAAGAAGAGCGCATTCTGTTCCCGATGATTCAGGCGGGTATGGGCGCACAAGCCTCTGGCCCAATCTCGGTGATGGAACATGAGCATGATGACGCGGGACAACAGTTGGAAGTGGTGAAAAACCTGACCAACAACGTGACTCCGCCGGAAAACGCCTGCAACACCTGGCGCGCGCTGTACGCCGGTATCAACGTGTTTATCAGCGACCTGATGGAACATATCCATCTGGAGAACAACATCCTGTTCCCCCGGGCGCTGCGCGGCGAATAACGCAGAATCGCGGTATTACACTGTGCGGTCGGGTAATAGGCTGCACAGCGTTCCCTGCGTCATTGTCTTTGTTGCCAGCGTTACACTCTCCGGCGTTGATCAACGCCGGGTGAAGCCGTCGGCGATATCATGTCGCACCTGGCAGTGAATCCGCCCGTTTGAACTGTCTTGATCAGCATTTGCAGGGAGCATCATTCAATGCCCCCTGCGCCTGCATTAGAGGATTTCCAGCAGCTCGACTTCGAAAATCAGCGCGCTGAACGGCGGAATGGATGCACCAGCACCACGTTCGCCATAGGCCAGATCGTGCGGAATATAGAGTTCCCATTTGGAACCGACCGGCATCAGCGTCAGCGCTTCAATCCAGCCAGGAATAACACCGCTTACTGGAAACTCTGCCGGCTGCCCGCGCTGCACGGAGCTGTCGAACACGCTGCCATCGATCAGGCGGCCGGTGTAGTGCACACGCACCCGAT
>NZ_JAGFPF010000818.1:0-916 GCF_025962695.1 Candidatus Symbiopectobacterium sp. NZEC135
GTCGAAAAGCACAGCCTTCTGGCAACTGCGATAAGTTAGGCACGGTGCCGGGGATGGCAGGAAGCACGGCACGTGGTACCGCATCATCCGGCGCACAGCGTAACAACCCTTGAGAATAGGGGTGGGCGGGACGCTGGATAACCGCCTGTGTAGCTCCGCTCTCGATAACGGTACCGGCATACATGACATACAGGCGATCGCACAGTTGTGACACTACCGCCATGTCGTGACTGATAAACAACACTGCCGTACCGCGCTCCTGCGCCTTTTGTTTTAACAAGCGCAACACCTGACGCTGCACCGTGACATCCAGTGCGGTGGTGGGCTCATCGGCAATGATCAATTCAGGATTGCAGGAAAAAGCCAGCGCGATCATTACACGCTGTCGCATGCCACCGGAGAGTTCAAACGGGTAGCGCTTCATCACTTGCTCAGCATCGGAGATCTGCATGTCTGAGAGCAATACCCGCGCATGGGCATGGGCATCGCGCTTGTTCAACGGTTGATGCTGTTGGATCACTTCTCGCATCAAATCCCCGACGCGGCGCGTTGGGTTCAGTGCCGTCATCGGTTCCTGAAAGATCATGGCAACCTTGGCACCGCGCATCTGGCGTAGGGTGCGCTCCGACGCATTGAGCATATCCTGCCCCAACAGGGTGATGCTGCCGCTGTTGATGTTATAGCTGCCCGGTCTCAGCAGTCGCATTACCAGCATCGAGGTTACCGACTTGCCGGAACCGGATTCCCCGACCACGCCAACAATTTCACCGCGCTTTACGCTCAACGAGACCTGATTAAGCGCGTGGACCTCACCGCGATAGACAGGAAAACTGAGCGCCAGATTATCAATCGTCAACAGGGTATCGTCCATCAGTGTCCTCCTGAAGTTTTCGGGTCCAGCAGGTCGCGCACGCCG
>NZ_JAGFPF010000821.1:0-914 GCF_025962695.1 Candidatus Symbiopectobacterium sp. NZEC135
ATCGCACATTTTTGTTTAACTCAGGACCTGGAGGTTTTTGTGGAGGAGTTTTATATCGCTGACTCAGATGATGCGCTACGAGAAGAGGATGAAATAACATTTGAATGGATGAATTTGCCTGTCAATATCGAATTTGTATTAGATAAGGTGACGCTTACGGTCGGCGAATTGGATAGTTTGCAACCCGGCGCGCAGTTGCCGTTAAATAGCAATGCGGAAAAACAGATCAGAATTTATTTGAATCGCAAGCTATTTGCGCGTGGTGAGTTAGTTGTACTGGATGACGGCTCACTGGCGGTAGAGGTAAACAATATGAACGGCGCTGCAACGGGGCAAGTGGGCTCAATGTATGCTGAGTAATGACGTCTCATTAATTATACTGCTGTCGTTCTTTACGTTGTTACCTTTTATTATTGCCGGTGGCACCTGTTTTATAAAATTTTCTATCGTGCTTATCATGGTTCGTAACGCGTTGGGGATTCAGCAAGTGCCTTCAACGTTGACATTGAATGGCATAGCATTGATCATGACCGCCTTTGTTATGATGCCCGTCACCCAGAATATACTGAAATTTGTTGAGCGAAATAATATCAATTTTAATGATACGCAGTCGGTCAGCCTGTTTATGGATAAAGGGTTAGGAAGTTACAGAAACTATCTGGTGCACTATTCCGATCGCGATCTGATTTATTTTTTCTACAATGTCCAGCAGGGCAACAAAGACAGCGTGCTTCAACTGGAAGAGCATGAAATGCAATCTTTACCGTTGATGACGTTGATGCCAGCATATGCGTTGAGCGAAATACAAAGTGCCTTCAAGATTGCATTTTATCTCTACGTGCCATTTGTTGTTATTGATATGGTGGTTTCCAGCATTCTGTTAGCGCTTGGGATGATGATGATGAGTCCCGTCA
>NZ_JAGFPF010000081.1:0-11829 GCF_025962695.1 Candidatus Symbiopectobacterium sp. NZEC135
GAGGGACTAGCACCCGAGATCATCAACACATTATTTTTTGCTTCCATCATAGCAAAATGTAGGCTGGTGCGCAGGCTGCGGATGGCCTCAATAGCTAAGTCAGCAGGGTTGCCAATGGCCAGCAATTCAGTCGAGCGAGTATTGCTTTTCTTGCCCTTCGCCAGCAACGCTTTATCTTTCTTTTGTTGCCATTCAGAAAGGGGCACGCTGGCATAAACGTTAATCCCTAACTCTTCAAGCTGTTCAGGGCTTTCAATGCCTTTGTGCAGCAAGGTTTTCAAAACCACAAATGCAGTAGAGGCCATTGCACCTAAAATCATGGCTAACAGCACAATCAATGTTTTTTTCGGTTTAACGGGTTTAGGCTGCACAACAGCCTTATCGATAATACGCACATTGCCTACAGTGCTGGCTTTGTTGATACTCAGTTCCTGCTGTTTATTCAGCAGTTGCATATACACCTCTTGCCCCGCCTGCACATCTCGGGTTAAGCGCAAAATCTCCTGCTGAGTTTTCGGCATCGCCCCCACGCGCTTATTCAGCTTATCGCGCTCTTGCTGCAAGGTTTTGCGTTTTTCCATCAACGCTCGGTAGGCCGGGTGTTCACGGGTGTAGAGTTTAGAGATCTCTGCTTCTTTAAAGGTCAGCTCATTAAGCTGAGATTCAACGGACACCATGGTATCCAGCACTGCTTTTGCTTCCAGCGAGAGATCAACGGAGTCATTCTGTTGGCGGAAGGTGTTTAATTTATTCTCTGCATCATTCAACTGGCCTCGGATATTGGGTAATTGTTCTTTTAAAAACTCAAGGCTTCTGCCTGCTTCTTCCGATTTACGCTCTACGTTTTGCTGCAAATAGTTTTGGCTGATGCTGTTTAGAATTTTAGTGGTTAAAATAGGATCTTCGCCTTCTAAACTTAACCCCAAAACACCAGTATCCTTACCTTTATCTGCAACATAGAAGTTATCCAATAACTCTGTTAATGCAGTGACAGGGTTCAGCTTTTTCAGCTTAAAGCTTGTACCGTCGTCAGCCAAAACATCACTGACAAGTATAGTAATGCCATTATGGTTCTCAACCTGACCGACTTTACCTGAGAACAATACGGTGTCGCCACCCTTTATGATATAGTTTTCTTTATCGATGACGTTCAGCATTAGCTGCTCGTCTTCCCAACTTTCGGGCACATCCAAACGAGAGACTGCAATTTCTCCTTGTTGAGAATTAGACAAGCGTGCAATACCTTTGCCAATGATTGGAAAATACTTCTCACGCACATCAATATCTAGGGCCAACTCGTTAATGGTCTTCCCCATCACCATCCGCGATTTGATCAGCTCAATTTCAGCAGCTGATTGCGGTTTGGCATCAGGCAACATGTTGGAGATATCTTTGATCAAAGAATCTCCGCCGCTTTGCTCAACCTGAATTAGTGCATCCGCTTTATAAATCGGTGTAGCAAGCATGGCATAAGTAATACCAACAATGGTAAACAGCGCTGTCACACCAACAATTAACCAACGATTATCTAACAGGGTTCCAAGCAATCGCCCCAAATCAATCTCATCTGAACGATCAATTTCAGATGTTTTCACTGAATTTTTTTCTGCCATCGGTTTCTCTGAGAATTATCGATTTAAAGCCTGCGCCCATTTTTGGGCCGACTGCTCTAGTTGCAAATAAACAAACTCAAAAGCCTCACGGCTTTTGCGATAAGGATCAGCGATTTCTCGCTGGTTCAGCCAGTGGCCAAACAGCATGGTCTTGCCACGCACTTCCGGTGCCATGCGCCCCACGGCATCGATGTGGCCTTTTTCCATCACCAAAATCAGATCATATTCTCTGCACAAGGATTTGGTGAGTTGCTGGGCTGAGTGCCCTTCCAGTGAAAGGCCGTGCGCACTGGCCACGTCACTGGCGGTGCTATCCGCAGCATGCTCCACTAACGCGCCCAACCCTGCCGAGGCGATTCTTTTGCTCGGCAATAACTGTTTTAACAACCGCTCCCCGGTCGGGGAACGGCAGATGTTGCCAACGCATACCACTAAAATGGAATCAAACATGGCGTTCTTCGCGTGCAAATGAATGGTTACGGCCAGGTACGCACACGCAGCGCACCTTCAGTCAGGTCATTAAAGCCGGAGATGGTCGGCACCAGTTGTGAAACAACGCGGTTCCAACGCACAATCGGTGCGGTCGTCACGTAGACCACATCATAGGGCTGTAACTGGAACTCGGTGCCCATCACCAGCGCAGTGGCATCTGCTGTGTTTAACTGATAGATATCGGCCAGTTTCGGGCCTTGCGTACCGCGCAGCGGGCGGATAACAAACACACCGGTGGCATCAGACATCGCCTGATCCATCCCTTCCGCGTTACCTAACGCTTCGGTGAGCGTCATGCCGCTGCGGTCCATTTTCAGCGTGCTTTGTTTTTTCACTTCCCCCATCACAAACACCTTCAGGCCGTCATTACGCGGCACATAAAGGATATCACCGGGGTAAAGAAGTTGGTTCTGAGACAGGTCGCCGTTTTGCATCAGCGCCTGGAGGGAGATACGTTTTTCCTGCCCGTTATGGGTCAGCACCACGTTGCGCCAGTCTGCGTTTTCCGTCAGCCCACCGGCTTTGTTAATCGCATCCAGAATGGTGAGCGGCACGTTAGTGACAGCTTGCTGGCCTGAGGTCGCTACTTCACCAGAAACGTACACTTTTTGTGAACGGAATGCAGCAATGCTTACTTCCACCTGCGGGGATTCAATATACTGCGCCAGGCGGGTCATGATCTCATCGCGCACCTGGGTAACCGTTTTATCCGCTACCTTTACCTTACCAATGTAAGGGTAGAAAATAGTACCGTCGGAGTGAACCCAGTTGCCCGTGTCCGCCGCGGTGCGGTAGGTACCGGCAGGAGTGGTCAGTTCAGGGTGATCCCAAACGGTAATCATCAGAACGTCGCCGACGCCAATATGATATTCGTAGCTTTGTAGTTCACGATCCAGCGCAGAATTAGCTTGAGCCACCAGCGGCTTTGCACGCATTTTTTCGATCAGGTAGGGCGTCATCGGGTAAACGTTAACCAGTTTACTGATGTTGAAATCTGCATCCTGCTGTTTTATCACTTCTTTGCCGCTGGTCGTCAAATGCGAACCAGGAATAATGGTACAACCGCTCAGCAACACGGCAGATACCATCAAGGGTATCATTTTTCTTTTGTAAGCTATCATCCTGTTTATGCCATCACTTTTAATAAGTTATAAGTCGCCGCCGATCCTCTTCCTCTATCATAGAGAATACGAGTGCAATTGATTCCATGAGTTACGGCTGTAAAAACGGGCAATTTACTTGTTCAGTGGCGTTTGGCCCACTTTGCTGTGCACATGCCCTGAGGGTTCGCTATGACGACGAGCCCATGTCAGCAAGCGCCACACCCGGGTAATTGACCAGAAATAGCCGACGAATGCCAGTAAAAACAGGCTAAGCATAACAGACTCTCTGATTCCTGCACGCTCACCAATGATTCCTACCAGCGCAAACATAAACGCCACGCCAACAATGGCTAACAGGGTTTGGCGCGGACCCAGCCCAGCACGCAGTAAAATATGATGAAGGTGCTCGCGGTCAGGTTTGAAGGGGCTGTCACCACGGCGAATGCGGCGCGTCATAATGGTGACCATGTCCATCAACGGCACGGCGATAAACCACAATGCGGTTACCGGGCGAATCACGGCGTCATGCCCTTGGGTGGCGACGATCAGCAACCAGATCACGGTAAAGCCAATCAAGGTGCTGCCAGCATCGCCCATAAAGACTTTGAATTTTTGTCCCCAGGGAATACCGAGATTGAGAAGAATATAAGGAATGGATGCAGCCAACAGGCACAAACTCCACTGCGCCAGTTCATGCTCACCATCCAGATAAAACATCACAGACAGTGCGCCAAAGGTTACGCAAGAGAGTGCGCCCAGCAAGCCATCAATGCCATCGACCATGTTGAAAGCATTGATAGCGCCCCAGACAGCGAGCAGCGTCACCGCGTAGCCTGCCCAGCCTAACACCAGTTCGTAACCAAACAAAATGTTGCCCAGGCTGGCGAGATGCAACCCGGAATACATCATGATGCTGGCAACCAGCGCTTGCAGGAAGATACGAGGCATAACAGGGAGATCAAAGCGGTCATCGAGCACACCAACGAAGAGTAATGCGCTGGCGCAGACCATATAGAGAGAAAAATCAGGTAGCCATTCAGGATGAAGGGCATAGAGGATCCAGAGCGCGAGATAAATAGAGACACCGCCCACCAGAGGGATATGTCCACGGTGTTTTTTGCGCGCGTTCGGTTTATCAACGAGCCCTATTTTTATTGCCGTTTTTCTTGCCAGAAACAGCGCAACAAAAGCGCTTATGAAGATAACCGTAATTTCTTGCATTTTTGCACCATCATCAACCGTGAAGTTACTTCGCACAGGCACGCTACCGCCCTTGGCTTATAGCCGCCAACGTGCTGTTAAAATACGGAATACCGTCCGTGGACCACATTATGATTCCTGGGTACGAATTTATTTTTTACGGGCTAGTCAAGCAAAAAAAACCGCGAAACTTTCAGAAAATGACCCTATAGTGCCACGCAAGACACTATAGTATGGAGCACAATTCACTATGTACAGGAAGTTCGTGGATTTACAAAGATTTTCAGATTAGGCCTATCCCACACAACAAAACCGCAATAACCTTAAGAAATCACATGTCTTTTTTAAATTTGAGTGTTTTTCAAACAAAACGGTATTATTTAATAATTCCTTACAAATGCTAGCACTCTTGCGCGCGGCGAGATACCGTTTTTTGAAAGTTAGCGATTTTAAATCAGCAGGTTAGAATACTAAGTAATTGTAAATAAAGTAATTACACCCGTCATACTTCAAGTTGCAGGTGTGTTGGCTGCGTTCACTCACCCGAATCACTTACTTGTGTAAGCTCATCGGGATTCGCTCACTTGCCGCCTTCCTGAAACTTGAATTATTTAGGGTATATACTTGCAATGATTTTATGCCAATGTTGCCAGGCAGGGATTATCCCTACAAATGCTGGTTCAATGTGGGCTGCACTGCTACCCTGTATCGGTTCTGGTTGATGAAGGTGAAAAAATTTATATGGAGTGGATCGCAGATCCCACTATCTGGGCCGGTTTGGCAACGCTTGTGGTGTTGGAACTGGTATTAGGTATCGATAATCTTGTCTTTATTGCCATTCTGGCGGAAAAACTCCCCGAAAAACTCAGAGATCGCGCCCGCGTTGTGGGCTTGTCACTTGCGCTGTTGATGCGCTTGGTGCTGCTTGCCTCTATGTCCTGGCTGGTATCGCTCACCGCCCCACTCTTCACGCTATTTCAGCAGCCGTTTAGCGCGCGCGATATCATTATGGTGATCGGCGGGCTGTTTCTGCTGTTCAAAGCCACCGTTGAACTTAATGAACGGTTGGAAGGCAGGGATCAGGAGCAGCACGGGCAGCGTAAAAGAGCACGCTTTTGGGCTGTTGTGACACAGATTGTTATTCTGGATGCCATCTTCTCGCTTGATTCAGTGATCACCGCCGTCGGCATGACGGATCACCTGCTGGTGATGATGTCTGCCGTGACCATCGCCATTGGGCTGATGCTGCTCGCCAGCAAGCCATTAACCCGGTTTGTAAACGCTCACCCTACCATTGTCATTCTTTGCCTCAGCTTTTTGTTGATGATCGGCTTTAGTCTGGTGGCGGATGGTTTTGGCTACCATATTCCCAAAGGTTACCTCTATGCAGCGATTGGTTTCTCCGTATTGATTGAGGTGCTAAACCAGGTCGCCCAGTTTAACCGACGCCGTTTCCTCACCTCTGATGTGCCACTGCGCCAACGTACCGCTGATGTGATCTTGAAAATCCTGCGCGGTGAGCATGAGGATGCAGAATTAAATAACCAGACCTCGGACCTGATTGGCGACAATGCACAAAGCGGTAATGCGGTGTTCAACCGTCAGGAACGGCGCATGATCGAACGCGTGCTCGGCATGGGGCAGCGGAGCGTAAGCAGCATCATGACATCCCGCCACGATATCATCGCTGTTGAACTTCAATCTCCTCAAGATACGCTGGCAGCGCTATTAGAAAAAAGCCCGCACACGCGACTGGTGGTTGTGGATAACCCCACCTCGGATGAACCGGTAGGTATCGTGCACGTGGCCTCCCTGCTGCAACAACAGTTGCGTCATGAAACGCTCGATCTGCATAAGTTGGTGCGCCAACCGTTGGTGTTCCCGGAGCAGATCTCTTTGCTACAGGCGCTAGAGCAGTTCAGAACGGCAAAAACCCACTTCGCTTTTGTGGTGGATGAATTTGGTTCGGTGGAAGGCATTGTTACGCTGAGCGATGTCATGGAAACCATCGCCGGGAATCTGCCGGTTGAAGGAGAGGATGTCGATGCGCGTCACGACATCACGCAAAATGAAGATGGGAGCTGGATTGCCAACGGCTATACGCCGCTGGAAGACCTCGCCATGTACATTCCCCTTACGCTGGATGAAAAACGGGAGTACTACACGCTGGCTGGGCTAATGATGGAGTATACGCAGCGGGTGCCGCAAGAAGGTGATGAACTCACCATTGATGGTTATCGCTTTAAGATCCTCAGCATGGAGAGCCACCGCATTGTGAAAGTAGCAATCACTCAGGAGCACACGCCTGAGCAGGATTATGAGGTATAGACGTGAAGCATCCCTCACCGATAAACCGTGAGGGATGCTCATTCACATCACGCCGGAATCAAAATTTCCGTAGCCACCACCACCACAATCAGCCCGACCAATACCGGCACTGATGTGCGTTTTACCACTTCAAACGGCGAGACTTTTGCCATCCCGGCTACCGCAACCACTACGCCAGACACAGGAGAAATGGTTCTGCCAAGGTTAGAGGCTTGCAGCATCGGGATCGCCAGGTAGGCTGGGTTAATGCCCATCTGTGAAGCCAACTTGGGGATCAGTTCAACAAACGCATAGAACGGCGCGTTGCCCGACCCAGTGGTCATTGCCGCCAACATGGTGATCACCACCAGCACCAGCATGATAAGCAATGCGCCGCTGCCGAAGGATTGCACCAACCCGATCAAACCGCTGATAAAGCCGATGGTGCTCAACCCCTGTGCAAACACACCGGCAGCCACCAACAGCACCACGACGCTGGAGAAAGCTTCCGCCATACCTTTATAGGCAACATCCAACCCGGCATAAATGGTTTTGGCGTTAAAGAAACGCAGGAATTCACACATCGCAGCCAGCAACATGCAGATCACCAGAATGGTGATAATGTGCAGTTCCGGCCCCCACTTGCCATCAAAAATCAGCACACCGATGATCGGTGTAAACGGCAAAATGGCATACAGACGCGGCGCATTGGTTTCAATGTCTTTCGCTTCGACCATTTCGTGGCTGATGTTCTCTTTTCGGTCGATATAGCGCTGCCAGAAGAAGTGGGCAATCGCCATCGATACAATGGCAGCAATGGAGATAGGCAACGTCACCTTAAAGGCAAAATCCACCAGTTTCATTTGCGATGCCTGTGCCGCCAGCACCACGTCGCCAGAGGTCGGCGACAGAATCAATGCCGCTGGCGAGGCGCAGATCGCCGCCGCCGCGCCACGACTGATGCCTACGTTCACCATGACTGGGAACAGCGTTGCCATCAACAACACACCCAATCCGGTGGCAGATGACACAGCGAGTGACATCAGGCAGGCAACAAAATAGGCGGCAATCATCAGCAAATAAGGGGAGTTGATCACTTTAAGCGGGCGTGAAACCAGTTTTACCACAACGTCATTGGCACCAATGTGCGTCATGTAGGCAGCAAAACCACACAGCACCATGATCATCATGCCGAGGTCACCACCACGGCTCATCAGCAGAATTTTGACGTACTCAACGATATCCGTTAAGCCCCACCCTGTGGATTTTGCACTGGCGGGCAGTACGCTTTTCCCCATCGCTACGCTAATCAGCAGCAGCAACAGCCCGCCCGCCATCAGCACGCCGGTCGCGGAATAGCCTTTAATGATGTAACGGCCCACCAGCACCGTCACAATGACACCTATAAGGAGTTCGATCATGATGTTTCTCTGTAAAAGTGAACGTAAAAAAGCGCCTGACGGGCAGACATCAGATAACGCTCTGGTATAAGAAAACGCGATAAAAGCAGGGGAGTTTACTGATTTGTAGAAAAACTACAAATGGCAAAGATCAAAGAAGTAAAGTTTATTTGCACAAACGAGATAAGGTTAAAAAACTGCCTATTGGTGTATTGAAAGAAAAAAAACCATTGGCGCTCACGGTTATCGTGGCGGACATCTCTGTCAGAGGAAATGCGTTTAGTCTGTGGGAGATTCCCGCCTTCGCGGGAATGACGGGTGAAGAGCGGGAATGGCGAACAGCATTTTGATTGGCGAAGGGGGGACGAAAATAATGAGTCCCCCCTATTTATCGTCCTTGGCCTCAAGATCACGGCACAAGTGATCAAAGCTTGTCGAGAAGCTGTTTTAGCCCTTTGCCTGTTTGGCTCTGCTGATTTTTATCCGCCCAATCATTGAGCCGCTTTTTCATTTCATCCTGAAGGCGTTTACGCAGCAACTGATCAACTTGCAGTTGATAGCTCAGGTTGTTGATCGGGCCATAAATACGCAGCGGCACGCTGGTGGATTTTAACATCTCCACTAACTGCTCGTTGCCACGCCAGCCGTCGGTAATGCGTACGTTGAAATTCATATCGCATTGCTGAGCCGGGAGATCAAACTGGCTGGTGCCGGTGAGCGACAGCAGCGCGGATTGACCGGTGATATCATTCACCCGCAGTTTACCTGCATTGAGATCGGCATTGCTGGTCAACCGCGTAATGTCGGTATAGCGATCGTAGCGCTCTAACGCCTGCACATTGCTGTTGTTGCGCACCACCGCCAACTGAATCATCTGCTGAATATTCACGCCCTGAAAACGCAGGTTGTCCACGCTCAACGCCGCGTTGCCGCGCCACTGTCGCATCAACGCATCCAGCGAGAAAGTATCGCCACTAAACTGTCCCTTTAACGACAGTTTGCCACTGACCGTTTGCGGCAACGCAAACGCCACGGTCAGCGGCTCAACGTCCACACGCTCAATAGTGGGTTGCAACGTGATTTTCGGGGTTGCCTTCGCATCCATTTTTCCAGTCAGAGCAATGCGCCCGCCGTTAAGCTCACTCTGCAACGAGGAAAGGGTCACTACGCCCGCTTGATTGACCGCGTTGAGGCTCACCTTGCTGAAGGTCAGGCCGCGGTAGATAAGGGTATCTACCTGCAACGCCAACTGCGCGCTGAACGATTGCCACAAGGCATCGCCTTCACTCAGCCCACGTTCCGTCGAAACGACTGGCGTAACGGTCTTGATCGAGGCGGGTGAAGCGTTCTGCGTTTGTGACGTTGGCGCACTTCCCAGCAGCGCATCAAGGTTTAGCCGCGCCGCGTTAATGTTCAGCGAATATTCAGGGTGATCGCCCAGAGTTGCGGTTGCATTCCCACTCAGTTGACTGTCACTCGCCGCCAGCGTGAACTGACTTACCGTGACTTTTTCTGGTTGAGCCGTGCCTACGGCTTGTTGGTAACTGCCTTGAAGGCTACCACTGCCACTAATGCCGCCAGCGGGAATACCTGCGCCCTGAAGTTGGTATTGAAATTGTTCGATGCTGGCGTCGATTTGCTGCGGATAGTGCTGCATATCGAGACTCGCCTGAAGTGACACAGCAAGGTCACGCTGATCGCGATTAATGCGGCTGGTCAATTCCAGCGCCAGTTGGCGTTCACTGCTCTCTTCCAGCGTGAGGTTGATGTCGCGCACGTTGAGCTGCTCGTCGTCGCCGCGCTGCAAAATCAACAGGCTATCTACAATTTTCAGTTGATTAATGGCAAGTCGCCAATTACGTGTCTCTTCCGGCGTTGATGAACCGGCTGGCGCAATGGGTGCGGTACTGGCGCGATGCGCTTCACTTTCAGGCGTTAAACGCACCACCGCCCCTTTGAGCATCACCTGCTTCACTTCCAGACGATGTGACAATAGCGGCCAGAGCTTGACATC
This sequence comes from Candidatus Symbiopectobacterium sp. NZEC135, assembly GCF_025962695.1. NCBI lineage: Bacteria > Pseudomonadati > Pseudomonadota > Gammaproteobacteria > Enterobacterales > Enterobacteriaceae > Symbiopectobacterium > Candidatus Symbiopectobacterium sp. NZEC135. The sequence continues at coordinate 10,130 of NZ_JAGFPF010000081.1, forward strand.
GAGACGCATGTTTTCTGCACTGACAATCGGTGCCGCCGCGCCCGGTGCGGTTAGCGACATACCGCCGGACAGAATGCTCAATTGCGGCCAAACGTGCCAGCGGAGATCGCCTTCCAACTGCAAACGGTATCCGCTACGGGCATCGACCTGGCTTACCATGTAAGCGCGGAAATCGTTGGGGTTCACCAGCATGACCAGCGCTGTCATACCGACAGCCAGCACCACAAGCAAAATCGCCAGCGTCGTCAACACTCTTTTCATGCCATCCTCCCAACAATCAGTGCAACAGCATTATGCACTGGCGATCAATCCTTATCGATTCGGCTCGCCACAGCGCCCTGCTGATCTTTGTATTTGGCATCTTCACGACGATTGTAGGGGCGCGCAGCCGGGCCAGAGAGCGGTTCAAAACTCAACGCACCGATAATCATGCCAGGACGTAATGCCAACGGTAGCTTACCTGAATTATAGAACTCCAGCACAATTCTACCCTGCCAGCCGGGATCGATACGATGCGCAGTAACGTGGACCATTAACCCCAGGCGCGCCAACGATGACCGACCGTCAAGCCAGCCCACCAGATTGTCCGGTAATGTTACCGACTCCAACGTCACCGCCAGCGCCAGTTCGCCGGGGTGCAGGAAAAAGGCTTCGCCTTCCGGCAAATTGATTTCATCGCTCATCACGCGATCGAGCGCCGCGCTAACCTCATCTTTTGGGCCGCTTAAATCGATAAATGCGGCCGTGTGCCCGCTGAAAACGCGAAACTGATTGCCCAGCCGCACATCCAGCGTTGCACCGTTGATTCGTTCAACGGGAGGACGGGGGGTGATAACCAAGCGTCCATCGTCCAACCAGCTTTCTATGTCGCGATCGCACAGTCTCATGTTGTTCCCTTTTCTCGTTTACGCCGTCTTCGGTGAATTATTCAAAAAACTGACTGATTTTGGCTTTCAGAATATCAATCGCAATACGGTTTTTACCGCCGCGTGGCACAATAATATCTGCATATTGCTTCGACGGTTCAATAAATTGCAAAAACATCGGGCGTACCGTTTTTTGGTACTGTTCCATGACAGAGTCCATGGAACGACCGCGTTCGTTCACATCACGGCGCATACGACGCAGCAAACAGATATCCAGCGGCGTATCGACAAAAATGGAAAAATTCAGCTCAGCGCGCAAGCGGACTTCCGTCAGTAGCAGGATGCCCTCCAGAATGATCACTTTCTTCGGCAGCAAGCGTACCGTCTCTTGCTTGCGGGTATGTTCAACGTAACTGTACTGCGGCAACTCAATCGCTTGTCCGGCCTTGAGCATTTTCAGATGCGTTAACAGCAGATCATGGTCCATGGCATTAGGGTGGTCATAGTTGGTTTTCACCCGTTCTTCCATGCTCAGATGGCTTTGATCTTTATAATAACTGTCTTCCGGGATGACCCCGATATGCTCATCCCCCACCTGATCGCGCAACTCGCGATAGAGCGTACTGGAAATAAGACTTTTGCCAGAAGCAGAGGCTCCTGCAATTCCGATGATGACACACTGGTGAGACGTCGCAGCCATGACAATAAATGACCTGATAAATGAGGGAAATGCCGAATGGCATAGTAACGGGTAAACAAACAGTAACGAGCGAATTATAGGGAGTTAAGGCAGGCAGCGCCAGCCCTACTCATGGTCATTTCTGGTTTGCAAAA